>JAOUGB010000603.1 GCA_029857875.1 Desulfobacteraceae bacterium
TATCAAATATTTTCGACCTCTGATATTTACATTTTCATTACAGTAATCACCATAACTACCGTTTTATGATATCGTATTGAGGTATCTCAGAAATTTCAGGTGCTTGATATTGGGACGAAATTGCAGTTATCAAAGATCTTAAGTTTAAAGATTCTAAATCTAAGTTGGGTATTGAGGGGTAGTTATAATCAAAATTTAGGCAGGATCTTCAAACGGTAACCTTTATTATTGAGTTAGTATAAAATGATAAAAATTTATTAAGAGAATCGATCCGCAAACTTTTTCATTTATTATGCCATTGTTTCATATGATCAGCATGTGTATTTAACTATGAGCCTGTATTGAATAACTCGTTATAAAAATCCAAGTCAAGTTGGTGGGTTTGCAGATACATATCAAAGTTATGGATAGTGCAATAAATGCAATTGAGATTGCAACGGTCGGTAATGGATATTCGCAGGTAATCGATTGTTCTGGCGTATGGATCAAGGAGTTTCGTCATATTGAATAGTTCCTGGTTAATTATTGAGAATTCGGATGCGATCCTCGGGGACGATGGCGCCGCCTTTAAGAACCTTTATGAAAATTCCCTCTCTGGGCATTACACAGTCTCCCACCTGTTTGTATATCGCACAGCGGTCATGACATTCCTTGCTGATCTATGCGACTTCTACCAGTGCGTCTTCTCCCAGTTTCAAACGGGCGCCCAAAGGCAGCGCCCAAAGCTTGATGCCTTCGGTAGTAATATTTTCTGAAAAATCGCCCGGATTGACGTCAAGACCCTTCCCTCGGATCTTAATAAGGCTTTCCATGGCCAGAAGACTGACTTGACGATGCAAGTCACCGGCATGGGCGTCGTTTTCAAGACCGTAATTTTCGACGAGGGTGTCCTGAGGAATATTTGTTTTTTTAACGCCTTTATGGGAGCTTAAATTAACGGCAACGATTCGGCCGTCTCCGGTTTGTTCAAAGTCTGTCATATTATTTTCTCCACCGATTGGCATGAATTCCCCATTAGGTTCCTTTTCCAAAGGCGCAATGCGGATAGGTGCATTTCGGACAATCTTGGCAAAGCCCGCCGTGGCCTAAAAACGCCAACTCTTTTTTCCCGATTTTTTCTCCTGCCAGAATTCGGGGCAGGATCAGATCGAGCACGGTGGTACGGTGATGGAGACCGCAAGCCGGTACTCCCAGAATCGGTATATCTCCGATATAAGCCACCAAGAACATGGCGCCTGGCAGTGCCGAAGCGCCGTAGTGAATCTCTTGGGCGCCGGCCAAATGAATTCCTTTCCGGGTGACGTCGTCCGGGTCCACACTCATGCCGCCGCTCAAAAGAATCAGATCACAGTCTTGCTCAATATGCGTGCAGATCGACTGACGAATGATTTCAGAATCGTCCGGTGCAAAACTTATGTGAGCTACCTCACAGTCCAGATCGATGAGTTTTCGGGTCAGAATGGACGCAAAGCGGTCTTCGATGAGACCATGAAACACCTCATTCCCGGTGATGATGAGACCGGCGTTTCCCTTGCGTAGGGGACGTACGGAAACGACGCCGCCGTTCTGCCCGGCAATAGCGGCGGCCCGTTCGATAGGAGCCCGTTTCATGACCAGGGGAATGGCCCGGGTGGCGGCCACCAGATCGCCTCTTTTGACCAGCGTGTGGGTGTGTAACGTGGCACACATGACTTCCTCTATCATGTTAAAGGCTGCCAGAGCGGCGGTATCGACGGTCAGCAACCCGTCGTTTTCCGCTACTAAGCCGATTTTTCCTTCACGGGGTTCATTGTTCCAGACCACTCCTTCTCCGGCCAGGGCTTCGGCCATAACAGCGGCGGCTTCGTTCTCGTGAATCTCGTCTGCTTCTAAATCAATGAGATAAAGATGATTTTTCCCGAGTTTCTGCAGGCGACACAAATCCTTGCTGCACACCGTGTGCCCTTTATGAAATGCAGCGCCTTTAAATTCTCCGGGGCGGATTTCGGTAATGTCATGGGACAGTTTCATCCCCACGGCATCCTTTAATTTTATGGTTTTTATCACGTTTTATTTCCTTAATCGTTTTTCAATAAGACAATAAGGATAGAACCTATAGGTTAATCTCGCTATCGATGATCGTTGGCTTTTTTTTTGGGAGGTGTCCAGTTCATATCCGGCCAGGTGATTTCCTCTGCTTCCGAGAAATAAGCCCCTTGAGCGCAGGGTTTACAAAGGATATGACCGTTTTGAACCACCTCTCGGTTATCCCGGATCACCTGCCCGCACTTGCTGCAGGAAACCTTTTTGCGGGTGGGACCCGGCAAGTCGTATTCGCTCATATCCACCCGGACCTTTTGAACCCGAAACAGGATACTGTCCGGCATCCGCTTGTAGGCTTCAAGCTGCTGGGGATACTTTTCCGGTATTTCCGGGGCATAAATCCGTGACAGATCCCG
>JAOUGB010000604.1 GCA_029857875.1 Desulfobacteraceae bacterium
TTAATAAAAACGCTTGAAGCAAAAGGCTTTGTCATTCCTCATTTTGAATGTCATATGAAAAAACCCGTGGAAATAAAAGATACGCTGATCAAAGAGATTATTCACAAGGAAAACCATAACATTAGCCTGGTTGTTTGAATGAAACAAAAATTACGAAAAAACAGTGCTGTTAGCTTAAAGTATCGGCCCGAATCAGACAGTGCCCCCAGGGTTACGGCCAAGGGCAAAGGGAAGATTGCTGAAAAAATTATCAAAATTGCAAAAGAACATGATATTTACATTCACGAAGACCCCGATCTGATCGAGGTTTTGTCACAACTTGACATAAACGACGAGATTCCGCCGGATCTTTATCTTGTTGTGGCAGAACTTCTGGCGTTTGTGTATTCTCTCAATAAGAATATGTCATCAATCTAAATTTCATCACTTAAATACGTCTTAATATACTTGCATTTTTATCCCACCAAGGATGGAAAGATAGGCATTTATTGAGATTTGAACGCTTGCCTCCAATATGGAACAATGGAATGGTGGAATACTGGAAGGTTGGTTTTTAAAAGGATTTTATCCACTTTTTGCTTTATCTTAAACACAAATTTTACCATTAATTCAACATTGCATTATTCCAGAACCCATTATTCCAACATTCCATCATTCCAATTGTGAGCGAAGCGAACTAAGTTCTACCAGAATCATACCTGAATCTTTCACATACAATCTTGAAAAACGGTAAAAAATTCCAATGGGCATTTTTTTCCTCCTCGCAACAAAAATATACATCGCATGCTATAGATAATATATCAATATAAACAATCGCTTAAATAATATTTCATTCCATGGATAATTTGGCATTGATATTGCTTTGATAAGTCATAAAAAGAAAAAGGAGAAAAAATGATATCCGGCATCTATAATTTAATTGATGGTTCCATGACTCAGCAACTGAGATTCGAAACCATAGCAAATAATATGGCCAACAGTAATACCAATGGTTTTAAGAAAGATGTCATATCTTTTTATGAGGCACTCGGTTTGCAACAAAGTGTTTCCAATACAGACTTTTCCCCGGGTCCTTTAAGATATACGGGGAATGAGCTTGATGTGGCGTTAAGTTCCAAAGGTTTTTTCAAAATTGAGACTCCAAATGGATTAAAATATACGAGAGATGGCGCATTTTCCATCAATGCACAAGGAATTTTGGTGACAGGAAATGGAGATACAGTATTGGGGCAAAACGGCCCCATAACTGTAGAGGGCGGCGAGATGTATATAGGAAGAGATGGACAAGTTGTGGTGAATAATGAATCGGTGGATAAAATACTTGTCGTCGATTTTGATGAGCCTCAGCTCCTTAGAAAAGAAGGCGGGTCATATTATTCTTATCAGGGAGAAAACAAAGGGATATCAACAGCACCCGATGCCGAGATTCAACATAAATATTTGGAAAGTTCAAATGTTAATCCAACGCAGGAAACCATTAAAATGATAGAGACATACAGGGCATTTGAGTCAGTGGAAAAGGCGATTCAGTCCATTGATGCATTAACCGGTGAAATGGTTAATGATTATGGTACAGTCCCAAATTAAAGGAGATAATCATGTTAAGAGGATTGTGGTCCGCAGCTTCAGGAATGGCTGCTCAGAAAATGAACATTGATGTTATTGCAAATAACCTGGCAAATGTAAACACAGCGGGTTTCAAAAAGAGCCGGACGGATTTTCAGGATCTCATGTATCAAACGGTGAATCAGGCCGGGTCTGAAACAGCCACCGGAGAACAGATTCCCGTTGGTATCCAGGTCGGAATGGGAACAATGCCTATTGGCGTTCACAAGGAATTCATGCAGGGAGATTTTCAACAGACGAAAAATGAGCTGGATATGGCAATTGAAGGAAAGGGTTTTTTTAAGGTGCTTAGCAATGAAGAAGAAGTCTATACCCGTTCAGGTAATTTTAAATTGGATGCAAATAGAAATATTGTTACTCCCAATGGAGACAAGTTACAACCAGAGATGACGATTCCAGAAAATACAGTGACCATTAAGATTGATTCTGATGGTACGGTTACTGCATTTGATCCCGAAGGTGTCGGCGCATCCCTTGGAACAATAGAATTATATTCATTCCCAAATCCGGCAGGACTTTTCAGCCGCGGCCATAACCTATACAGATCCACGGATGCTTCGGGAGAGGCCGTAAACGGCACACCGGGTTCAGAGGGTATGGGTACAGTTGTTCAAGGGTTTGTTGAAGTTTCTAATGTGGATGTTGTGCAAGAGATGGTTGACATGATTATGGCACAAAGGGCTTATGAGATTAACAGTAAGGCAATAAAAACAGCAGACGAAATGCTGGCCATAGTAAATAATATTTCAAGGTAATTAAGAAGATGAATAAAAACATATGTAACATATTTATTTTCCTCTGTATTA
>JAOUGB010000048.1 GCA_029857875.1 Desulfobacteraceae bacterium
CAATAGGTTTGCCACACAAGCTGAATTTTCTTTTAAAGATGCGATTTCGGCATGCGTCTGTTCTTTCTAACGATTCCTAAGCCACTCAAACAGCACCCGCTTTAAAAAAAGATCATCCATTCCGCTATTACTTAAGGATTTAGAAGTGAAACTTCCCGAGGGCTCAAATTACTTGAGCGATTTTCGAGGTTGTCGCAGATTCAAGGCGAAGCGCATGAAGCCATAGTGTGGGCTATTGCAAATGCGCTTTAACGCCGAAGACTCGGCAAGATCGGAAATCGCTCAGGTTAGGTTTTAATTATCCACAAGATTACAGGAACCAGTACCGCCAGAAAAATCAGCAAGCCTGGAATCGATATATACGGTTGATACCATGGGGCACCTTTAAAACGTGCTTTTTTGACTTCCGACATAAACCAGTTGCCCACCAATATGGCAGCCACCAGCGGGGCGATGAATTTTATAATCGTTGTTAATGTCGCCACATCTTTCTCCATTTCATAAATAAAATTTAAAGTGGTTTTCAAAATAAAGTTCCACTTCAAATTTTAAACCAGACAGCATTTTTTCCGTCGATGGGGTCTTCAAAAACCATCTAATTTCTGTTTGGTTTGTCACCTATCATATTCTAGTGCCAGTAAGCAATCATTATACCGGTGAAAGCCAGGGTAAATGCATTGGTCCTTAAGTGAAAGAGTTTTTAGAAACCTATTGAAATCATCCGGTCTTATTGATAAGGATTCAATAATTGGATCTTTTATGCCTGATCCGTAAATATAACCGATAAACTTAATTTTTTGTAACACGTTAGCCTTTTGAAAACATTTCCGCTTCAGGTATAATTAAATTTTTGGTGAAAGATCACGCCAAAGGCGGATAAAACTCGTGAATAAGGGCTCGTAATGAAAGAACCCGTCCAGGCTATTCATAAAGGTCTCTGTTTTAACAGGGGGTTTCATCCATAAAGTTAAATCGCATATGGTTCTTTCAAAACGATTCCTAATTCACTCAGACAGCTTCCAGCCAAAAATTTAATCATACCTGAAGCTCCTTTGAAATCGATTTGTTTCAAAGGACTAACCTATTACGATTTTTTTACCTTGGAGGAATACAAAATGTCGCAAATGAAATGGAATAGCCCACCTGAAATGAAGATTGATACAAATAAAACCTATACGGTGACCGTCGACACCAATAAGGGGCTGATTGAATTGGAACTCTATGCCCAACATGCACCAAAAACCGTCAACAATTTTTTATTTTTGGCCAAAGAAGGGTTTTATGATGGGGTGTCTTTTCATCGCGTGATTCCCAATTTTGTAATCCAGGGAGGAGATCCCACTGGTACGGGTAGCGGTGGTCCAGGTTATCAGTTTGAAGATGAGGTCAAGGAAAATCCCCTGACACATGAGAGGGGTGTCATTTCCATGGCAAATGCCGGGCCGAACACCAATGGAAGTCAATTTTTTATTACACATTCCCCTCAGGCACACCTCAATGGAAAGCATACCGTATTTGGTAAGGTCGTAACAGGTTTGGATGTTGTGGATGAAATACGGGCAGGTGACACAATGCAACGGGTCACAATTCTCGAAGAATAGGCATGTTTTTACCATATCTTCCGGTTAAGCTCGGTTATTTAGTCATAAAAAACCTAGTCCTTTGAGCCAGGTCAGAGAGTTATGGCTCTGCCTGAAGAATCGCTGAAAGAGTTTGAAGTGAACTAAAGTTTAAAGTGAGCTAAAATTAAGGAATTCTTCCAATTATATAAAATCATTGGAGCGAAGCGACTCCATAACTTTAGGCACTTTAGATCACTTTAGGCACTTTTAACTTGTCCGGCTTTAGGTAAAATAGTCCTTTTCAGGGGTTATATCAAAGCCGGGTACTCTGGGCCAGGATTCTTTACTTGACCATCAAGTGATTGACTGCTCCCTCCAGACCATCCAGGGTGAGTTCAAACATGGGAAAAATTTGCTGAATGGTGTTAATGGTCGGTGTCTGGGACCATATTTGTGAAAATACAGGATTCATCCAAACACAGTGGGGAAACGTCCGGGCTAAAAACTTTAGCTGCTCGATGCTCGGTTTTCCACTTCTTTCCTCCACATGGATGGAGCCGTCTGCAGCCATCAGTTCATAGGGCGCCATGCTGCCGTCGCCCACCATGATGAGGCGGGTCTGTGGATCAAAAGAGATGAAATCTTCAACTTTAAAAGGTTGTTTGATTCTGGCCGGATCTTCCCAGAGAAAATCATAGACCGTGTTGTGAAAAAAGAATGTTTTAAGATCTTTAAACTGATCCCGGGCATAGTCAAAAAGGGTTTGAACAACCGGTATATATTGATCCATGGACCATCCGCCGTTATCGATGGCCAGAATGACTTTGATGCGGTCTTTCAGGCGCCTTGAAAAGACGATTTCGATTTCGCCCCCGTTTCTCATGGTCTGATAAATGGTTTCATCAATGTTGACCCTATCCTTCGGACCCACCGGCACCATGTTGCGGAGCCTTTTGAGAGCTTCACCCATCATATCCTGTGTCAAAAGGCCTCTGCGGGAATAGTCTTTGTACCTTCTCTCCATGGCGACTTTGACGGCAGACTTGTTGCGGGATACACCGCCTACACGCATTCCCTCCGGGTGGTATCCGGAATGACCCACCGGTGAAGTCCCGCCGGTTCCGATCCATGTTCTTCCCCCCTCGTGTCTCCCTTTTTGATCTTCAAGCCGTTTCTTGAAATATTCAATCAGCTCTTCCGGTGTCAGATCGATGATATCAGATTCATCCATTTCAAGGGCAGCGGCAAGAGATACAGGGTCTTCCAGCCATCCCTCCAGCAGGGCTCTGGTGACCTCATCAAGTTCAAGATCTTCATATTCGGGCATCTCAGCATCCTGAAACCGGTGGGCAAATACCTGGTCATAGACATCAAAGTATCGTTCACTTTTAATCAGAATGGCCCGGGCAGAGGTATAGAAGGCATCGATGGAGTTGATCAGCCCCATATCCAGCGCTTTTTGAAGCGTTAAAAACGAGGTTGGACTGACCGGTATTCCGACAGTCTTTAGCTGGTAAAAGAAGTCGATAAACATATCTTTTGTTAAAACAGACCGCCACGGTTTGTAGAACCCATGGCTCTTTTATAATCCTGACTTTTTTTAAACAACACACCCAGAAAGGGAATATTCCCATTGGCCAGCAGATCGGGGCTAAAGTCAGGATCGGTTTTAAGCGCCCGTATCCAGTTAATCAGCTCCCTGGTGGCAGGCTTCTTTTCAATGGCATCGATTTTACGCAGTTCGTAAAATGTGTATACGGCACTTTCCATGAGATTTGAATTGATATCCGGAAAGTGAACCTGAATGATCTTTCGCATCATCTCCGAATCCGGAAAGGCGATGTGATGAAAATTGCATCTGCCCAGAAACGGATCCGACAGATCCTTCTTGGCATTGGACGTGATAACGATGACCGGACGGAACCTGGCCGTGATGGTTTTGTCAATTTCAATGATGTCAAACTCCATCTGATCCAGAACATCGAGCATGTCGTCCTGGAAATCGGTATCAGCCTTGTCGATTTCATCGATCAAAAGCACGTTTCTTGACTCTGAAGTAAATGCCTGGCCGATCTTGCCCATCTTGATGTAATCTTCGATGTTGCTGACATCCCGATTTGAATCGCCGAAACGGCTGTCATTCAAGCGTGTAAGCGTGTCATACTGGTAAAGGGCGTCCACCAGTTTCATGCTCGATTTCACATTGAGCACAATAAGGGGCATGTTCAGACTTTCCGCAATGGCATGGGCCAGCATGGTTTTGCCGGTACCCGGCTCCCCTTTAAGCAGAAGCGGCATCTCAAGGGCCATGGAAACGTTAACGATACTGGCCAGCTCATCATCCAGAACGTACCGGCTGGCACCCGAAAATTTGTTGTTTAACGTATTATTTTCCATCTAATAACCTCTTAAAAAGTTCATCACCAAATCACGAAGGTACGAAAACATGAAAATATTTTTTTATTTCGTGTTTTCGTGGTTATCAAAATAATTTTGCCACAAAAAGCGCAAAATTTGCAAATAAACGCTTAAATAATAATATCGTTATTAGCGGGTTTTTTCAAGGGCGTTATGTTAAGAAACACCTAAATAGTTGGAATAGGCGTGTTTGGCCAGCCACTGCAGTGAATTGATTAGGGAGCTGGAATAGTGGTTGACCTGGAAGTTGCAGGTGGAAAGGCAATGCGGGCTGCAGTTTTGCTTTTGTCTGGTCAATCTGTCTGGGTCAAACTTGTGGCCGTCATATATATTCCCCCAGTCTTCATCTGTTCCATACAGTTCCATGCAGGGGGTAAAACTGCCGTCCAGGCGGATTATCATGGAGGACTTTCCAGCCAGACAGGGCCAGGGAGGCAGCCGGCGACGAATAAAAAGCTTCATGGCGCGCAAATGCTCAACCGAGTTAACCATGGCATAGCCTCCAAGATTTTTCTCGATCAGCCAATCGACAAGATCATCAACCGCCTGAAATTCCGCTTCCGTAATCCATGCGCCGTCCTGTTTGTGGTTGAAATCATCATATTCAATCAGCGGAGGTTCATTGATATGATAATCCGTTGCAATACCATACTCATGGGCGATTTCAGTGAGCGTTTTCACATCTTTCACATTGTGTTTGGTGATATTAATATTAAAGAAGGTAATGTATTCATATTTCTTCTCCTGTTTCACCAGGTATTCGAACTGAGGCTTTATACGATTAAAATATTTTGGTATCCCTTTATAACGATCCATGGCATCAACGGCAAGGTTGATGACAGATACCCCTGCTTTTCCGATTTCATCAATAAACGACTCGTCCATAAGGATGCCGTTTGTGGGCAAGTATACAAAAAAACCTTTTTCAGCGGCATATCGCGTTAACTCTATGATAAAATCTTTGCGTATTAAAGGCTCTCCGCCCATATAAGCCAATACTCTGCAACCGACGGATTGGAGCCAATTTACGGCATCTTTTGCCACCTGCATGGTCATACCCTCTATTTCTTTGCCCCAGCTATAACAATAGTGGCAGTTGAGATTACAGTTAAGATCTGTGTAAAGAAAAGAGAGGAGGGGTCTGAATTCGTTCGGATGGATGCGTGATTTTATATATTGAATAAACCAGCTCCGATAAGCCCTGGTAAAATTCGAAAGTTGATAACTCCTATCATGGGTTTTTTTGTAATGATAATGAATTGCGGGATTCCATTTTGCCCGGCCATCAGGGGATTGCGATGATTTAAGTCTTGCCAACATATAGACACCCCCATTACCCCAAGTATAATAAAGGTTCAAAAGCAAACATGAATTCATTGTTATTAAAAATAACATTACAACTTCATTAAAGTTTGTCCATAGGACAACACGTTTAATTTAATAGGATAAAATCCCAACGCATAGGATTTATCCTGTGGTAAGATTCATATCCCTTGAAGAAAATATACGACAACGCGTCATATTCATCAAAATTCACTTGAATTGGACCTTTTCTATCGACATGGGATAAGGCTTTTTCCCAACCCAAAAAGTTTGAAATAAACGCAAAATGTTTTTCCCGTAAACGCTCTTTTGGGTTTACGGGTTTGACGTTTTGTATTTGCAAAACATGACATCTGTGGTATGAAAAATATTTGGAAACGTTGGGGAAAGAATAAAATATGTCTATGAAATACGGGTATCAACCATTAAAACGGGAAGGAGGTACGAAGAATGAAATCTTTTAAGACAGCTATAACAGTTGTATTGGCGCTACTAATGATTACAGCAGGTATGGCCGTGGCAGGTACGCTTCAGGATGTCCAGAAAAACGGATTTGTCGCGGCCGGCGTAAACGGCGGCGTTTTCGGTTTCAGCATGCCGGATGAGAAAGGCGTATGGAAAGGCCTGGATGTTGACACGGCCAAAGCCGTTGCGGCCGCGGTGTTCGGCGATGCAAACAAGGTGAAATTTGTTCCGCTGACCGCCGTGCAGCGCCTGCCCGCCCTTCAGTCCAAAGAGATTGATGTTCTTTGCCGAAATACCACCCAGACCCTGACCCGTGAGACCACGAACGGTCTTAATTTTGTCCATGTCAACTATTACGACGGCCAGGGTTTTCTGATACCCAAAAAGCTGGGTATAAAGAGCGCAAAGGAATTGGGTGGTGCCACGGTATGTGTTCTTCCGGGAACCACCACGGAAATGAATGTCGCGGACTTTTTTCGGAAAAATGGGTTAAAATGGAAGCCGGTGGTCATCGAGCAGACCGCCGAACTTGCCAAAGCATTTTTTGCCGGTCGCTGTGACGCTTTGACCTCCGATGCCTCCCAATTGGCGGCTCACCGGTCTGTAGCCCCCAACCCCAAAGACTACGTCCTACTCCCTGAAATTATTTCCAAAGAACCCCTGGCGCCGGTGGTTCGCCATGGTGACGACCAGTGGTATGACATTGTCAACTGGACGGTTATGGCCCTGATCCAGGCCGAGGAATTCGGTATTACATCGAAAAATGTCGATGAGATGCTCAACAGCAAAGATCCTGAGATCCAGCGCTTTTTGGGTGTGACCCCGGGCATGGGTAAAGCTCTGGGACTGGATGAAAAATGGGCATACAACATCGTTAAACAGGTGGGGAATTACGGTGAAATTTTCGAACGTAATGTGGGTGTCAACACACCCCTTGGTCTTGAACGCGGTTTGAATGCCCTGTGGAGCAACGGCGGCATTATGTACGCTGCTCCTGTAAGGTAATCGGTTATAAAAAGGTGCTCCACCTAGTGGGGCACCTTTTTTATCTTGCGTGAATTTCCAGACCTGTTTTCCTGCCGATAAGGCCGGTTCTCTCAATTGGGGTTTCAGATAAAAGTGAATCCTTTTAACGCTTATAGAAAAAATTGTGAAGAATACGGTATCTGAAAAAGTTCCATTCTGGCTTGATCCTAAAAAGAGAGCGATCCTTTTTCAGTTCATAACGCTTTGTATGGTGGGACTGCTGGGATACTACCTCGTCTCCAACACGCTGCACAATCTTGAAAAACAATCCATTGCCACGGGATTCGGTTTTATCCACCAAGAATCTTCCTTTGAAATCGGTGAATCCCTGATCGATTATTCTGCAGCCAGTTCTTACGGCCGCGCCCTGATTGTCGGGGCATTAAATACCTTATACGTCTCTTTTATCGGTATTGTTATTACCGTTACACTGGGCACATTTATGGGTGTGGCGCGACTTTCCACAAACTGGCTGGTATCGAGACTGGCGGCCATCTATATTGAAGTGATGCAGAACATCCCGGTGCTGTTGCAACTGTTTTTCTGGTATGCCATTTTTTATGAAACCCTTCCATCTCCCAGGCAGGCCCTCAACCCCATAACCGGCGTCTTTTTATGCAATCGCGGGGTTGCGTTTACCGTTCCCAAGACCCATCCGGCACATGCCTATATGGCCATCGCTTTTCTGGCTGGCTGCTTTATCGTTTATCTGGTGCGCCGGTGGGCAAAAAAACGTCAGGAGCGGACAGGACAACTTTTTCCGGTATTTCGAGTGTCCGTGGGGCTTTTGTTAGGACTTCCATTGTTAACCTGGTGGATGGCGGGTACCCCCACCGAATTGAATATGCCAAAGCTTGTGGGTTTTAATTTTATCGGCGGTCTGAACCTCTCTCCGGAGTTCATCGCTCTCCTTTTGGGCCTGGTTCTCTATACGGCCGCATTTGTCGCAGAAGCTGTAAGGGCAGGAATTCAGTCGGTCAGTAAAGGCCAGACAGAGGCTGCCATGTCCCTGGGTCTTAGGCCCCCCATGGTGCTCAACCTGGTGATTTTACCCCAGGCCCTTCGGGTGATCATTCCGCCGCTCACCAGCCAGATGCTGAACCTGACCAAAAACAGCTCGCTGGCCGTGGCCATCGGGTTTCCTGATTTTGTATCTGTGGCCAACACGACCATCAACCAGACCGGCCAGGCCGTTGAAGGGGTTGCGCTGATTATGCTGGTCTATCTCTTTTTCAGTCTGCTGACTTCGGCGTTTATGAACTGGTATAACAAAAAGATGGCTATTGTAGAAAGATAATTAAATTCGTGGAAGATATCATCCAAAAAACATCCAAAGAGGAGATCAAGCCGCCGGTGGTCAGTGTGGGGGTTATCGGTTGGATAAAGGCCAACCTATTTAACGGCTGGTTTAATTCAGCGCTGACCATAGTGACGCTTTTTTTTCTGTGGAAAACCGTTTTGCCTTTTTTTCGATGGGCCTTCATAGACAGCGTTTGGAACACCACAGGACAGGTGTGCCGCGATGCCGGAGGTGCCTGCTGGTCGATTATTTCATCGAATTTTCGGTTTATCCTGTTCGGTTTCTATCCCTACGATCTTCAGTGGCGGCCTCTTTTGGCCATGATCATTCTCTTTGTCCTGCTGTTTTTCAGTCAGAACCGTAAACACTGGAAAAAGCCCCTGGCTTATGCCTGGATCGCGGGTCTTTTTGCCATGGGCCTGCTGTTGAGAGGGGGCCTTTTTGGACTTGACCCGGTGGAGAGCACCCAGTGGGGTGGTTTGCCGTTGACGCTGTTGCTGTCTGTTTTCGGACTCACGGCGGCATATCCACTTGGGGTTCTTTTGGCGCTGGGTCGTCAGTCTAAAATGCGTGCCGTAAAAACACTTTGCATTGTGTATATTGAATTGATCAGGGGCGTTCCCTTGATCAGCCTGCTCTTTATGTCGTCGATTATTTTCCCGCTGCTTCTGCCTGAAGGGGTAACCATCAACAAGATTCTCCGGGCCCAGGTGGCCATCATTTTGTTTACAGCCGCCTATATTGCAGAGGTGGTTCGGGGTGGGCTTCAGGGAATGTCCAGAGGGCAGTACGAGGCTGCCGAGTCTATTGGGCTGAATTATTACCAGACCATGCGACTGGTAATCCTTCCCCAGGCGTTGAAAATCGTCATCCCGCCCACGGTCAGTCAGCTTATCTCTGCCTTCAAAGACACATCCCTTGTGGTGATCATCGCCCTTTATGATTTACTCAAAACCTCCCAGACGGTCCTTTCCAATCCGGAGTGGATGGGGTTCAGCAGAGAAGCCTATGTTTTTGTGGGCATTCTTTATTTTTTGGGTTGTTTTTCCATGTCGAATTACAGTAGAAAGTTGGAAAAAGAATTGTCGAGGGGAGATTAAACGTTTTTATGGACACAGAATCCTCAGTCATCACGGAACAAACGCTGTCTGATGAAGCCATCATAGAGATCATCGATATGCACAAATGGTTCGGTGATTTCCATGTGCTTCAGGGAATCAACCTCACCGTACATAAACAGGAGCGCATTGTCATTTGCGGTCCTTCAGGGTCCGGGAAATCGACACTCATTCGCTGCATCAACCGTCTGGAAGAACACCAACGGGGGCGTATCATCGTAGACGGCATCGAACTGACCAACAACATCAAAAATATCGAAAAAGTTCGTACGGAAGTCGGTATGGTGTTTCAGCATTTTAACCTTTTTCCTCACCTGAGCATCATCGAAAATCTGACGTTGGGTCCCATATGGGTGAGAAAAGTACCGAAGAAGGAAGCTGAAGAAACCGCCATGTATTACCTGGAGAAGGTGCATATTGCAGAACAGGCAAAAAAATACCCCGGACAATTGTCCGGCGGCCAGCAGCAGCGTGTCGCCATTGCCAGAAGTCTGTGCATGAACCCGAAAGTCATGCTTTTTGATGAACCCACCTCTGCCCTTGACCCGGAAATGATCAAAGAAGTCTTGGATGTTATGATCGAGTTGGCCCGGGAAGGGATGACAATGATCGTGGTTTCTCATGAAATGGGATTTGCCAAGAGTGTGGCCCACCGGGTCCTTTTCATGGATTTTGGTCAAATTGTCGAAGGAAACACCCCCGAAGAATTTTTCGAAAACCCCCGGCATGATCGAACCAAACTGTTTCTCAGTCAGATTTTACATTAGAGGTAACCCGTTTTTCTTTCGATCCCTCATCGCATTCCGGCGTTCACCACCGGCTTGATTTTCGCTCAATTGAGGTTATATAATCAGTT
>JAOUGB010000605.1 GCA_029857875.1 Desulfobacteraceae bacterium
GCTTTGGCTATCACCTTCTGTGTTCAAATTCAGAAATATGTGGCTGAATTGATGTTATTAATTGCTTAATAATGTCATAAGTTTTTTGTTTTTAGTGTTTTATCTTTATAATACCTTGTAACACATGAGGTTTTATGTTATAAGTAATGGAATAATTTTTTAGAAAGACTAAAAAACAATGAAGGAAAATTAGATCCATGTCGGAAAAACATCCTGAATGTCCACTGTATAATCCATTAAATTGCAAAGAATATTACAATCCCAAGCTCTGCGCATTTGTAAAAAAAGATAAAGTTTGTCTCAAAAAAAAGAAGCCAAAATCCAAAGCGAAATCGAAATAAAGCCGTTTCACGACGCAATACAACACCGTGCTCTATAAGGGCGTGATGTTGCGACAATTCGAAGTTTTAGAATCTCTTAGAAGATTTCAATTCTGGGCGCAAAATTCAAATCCTCGAAACCTCATCAGCATAATTCGAATAAAAGGCACGAAGTCACAATAAATTTATCTATAAAAGTATTTTCCCTGGTATCTTCAAGTCTTAGTGGCAATGAACGGAAAGGAAAACGGCAAACCAGTTATGCATGCCCGGAGGTATTCAAAATCAAGGCCGGATCCACTCCTATCTTTCTTAACGATGCTTCCCATCTTTCTTCGATCGGTATATCAAAAATAATATCTTCATCAATAGGAGAGGTCAGCCATGCATTTGCCTTGATCTCTGATTCTATTTGCCCCGGTCCCCATCCAGCACATCCAAGAGCAATGATATATAACTTCGGCCCCCTGCCCATAGCAACAGATTCTAAAATGTCTCTGGTATTGCTTAAGGCAAGCGTAGGTGTAACCATAAGAGACCCTTCCCACCCGAATGGAGGGCCATGAAGAATAAAGATTTCACCCAGATGAACCGGTCCGCCGATGTGGATTGGAGTAGATTCAACATCGGGGATAAACTCCACATGGAGCTCGTTAAAAATGTCTTTTACCGTCAGAGAAGGATGGACTCTGTTGATTACAATGCCCACAGTCCCTGCTGGGGTATACTCGCAAATACACGTAACAGTTTGGTAAAAATTTTGATCAACCAATAAGGGCATGGCCATTAGCAACTGTCCTTTAAAAGAATCTTGGAAATTATTCTCCATTTTTTACTCCGCGATAAATTATTCCGACCCATAAATTATTGACAACCAGTTAAAAGATACGTTTATCTTCAATTCTTGTCAAGGATGCTGGAGCAAACATTTTTTATTTGACAGCTCAAACCTTTCAACATAATAATTTTATAGTAATTTATTATATTTAATCCTTCAAAATTGTCTATTTAAGATTCGGTTGATATTTTCTACAGGTCTCCTATGAGCAATGAATCAAAAACAATTTCTGCAATGAGAAAGGATGCTGTCGAAATCTTTTATAAAGCACTAAAAGCTGTTCAGCCCGGTGCCGCTATCAAGCGACACTGCAAGTTCGATGGTAAAACCCTTTTTATTGGTCATCGCTCATATCATCTCGATCGATATAAAAATTTGTATATATTAGGCGCAGGAAAAGCAACGGCACCAATGGCTGCAGCGATAGAAGATATAATTGATGAAAAAATTACAGGCGGAATTATAATTGTAAAATTCGGTCATGTGGCTGATTTAAAGCATATCAATCTCATAGAAGCAGGCCATCCTATACCTGACGAAAATGGAATGCGTGGAGCATCTGCCATCCTGAATCTTGCGAAAAATGTAGAAGCGGATGATCTTATATTATGCCTCATTTCAGGAGGAGGATCAGCATTGCTGCCTTTCCCCTATGACGGCCTTACCCTCAAGAACAAACAGGATACCATCAAAATACTCCTTTCCTGCGGTGCCACCATTCATGAAATAAATACGATAAGAAAGCACATTTCTAAAATAAAAGGGGGTAGACTTGCGCAGGCGGTATATCCTGCCACACTTGTTACCTTGATACTTTCGGATGTTGTAGGGGATGATCTCGACGTTATCGCATCGGGCCCCACAGTGCCGGATTCAAGCTCTTTTTACGATTGCAAGAACATTTTTCGCAGGTACAACATTATCGACAAAATACCTAATAATATATTGAATCATATTGAATCTGGGATTTCAGGTAAAACTGATGAAACGCCTAAACCGCATGATCCTGTTTTTGATAGAACTTATAATTTGATTATCGGAAGTAACGTTGAATCCTTAATGTCCGCGAAAAAAAAAGCCGAAAGCTTAGGGTATAATGTTCTTCTACTATCTTCAATGATCGAGGGAGAAACCCGATTTGTCGCTCAAGTCCATGGAGCCATCGCAAGAGAGATCATTAAAACCGGCAACCCCCTCCCCTTACCGGCCTGTATCCTTTCCGGCGGTGAAACCACGGTTACTATTTTAGGTAATGGTCTCGGAG
>JAOUGB010000606.1 GCA_029857875.1 Desulfobacteraceae bacterium
GGGGCTCCAGGAGGGAAAAGACATGGCCGGAATCGAACTTTCCGGCGCTCCTGAGTTTCTGGTTGGATCAACTGTGAATGCAGGCGCCAAAGGAAAATCTACTGAATTGGTCATTGAAGAAATGAACAAGGAAATTGAAGCAGGGGTCCAATTTTTCATTTCTCCACCGTTATTTGATCTTTCCGCCATCGAACCGTTCAAGAAACGGGTGGACATCAAAAAAGCAAAAATCATCCCCACAGTATTGCTTCTCAAATCCTTGGGCATGGCCCGTTACATTATGCGGAATGTGGATGATGTTTATGTTCCTGATTCACTGGTTGACCGCATTCGAAAATCTTCGGACAAAGTTCGCGAGTGTACCCTGATCGCGTCGGAAATGGTTTCATTGTTAAAGAAACAAGGATTCAGCGGCGTCCACATTGCAACCCTTGGATGGGAGCATAAACTCCCCGAAATACTTGAAAGAATATAAGGATGGGAAAAATGGAGCAGACAAGCAGTCAGAAGAAAAACAATGCCGTCAAGACACAGGGAAAAGATCTCGTTGGTTCGGTCATGGTGCTTGGCAGCGGCATCGCCGGCATGCAGTCCGCCCTGGATCTTGCCAACTCCGGTTATTATGTGTACCTGGTAGAAAGGTCTTCAGCCATCGGCGGGCTCATGTCCCAGCTCGACAAGACCTTTCCCACCAATGACTGTGCCATGTGAATTATCTCGCCTAAACTGGTCGAGGTCGGCCGGCATTTAAACATCGAGCTTTTGACAAACAGTGATTTGTTGGGGATTGAAGGTGAACCCGGACATTTTACCGCCCGCATCATGCAACATCCGCGATATATCGATCTTGACAAGTGCACCAGTTGCGGAGATTGCATCAAAGTATGTCCCATAAATGTATCTGATGATTATAACGAGGGCCTTTCTGAGCGAAAGGCGATTTACAAACAGTATGCCCAGGCGATACCCGGAGCATTTGCAATTACCAAACGGGGGACATCCCCATGCAGGGCTTCCTGTCCAGCCCACGTGAGTGTTCAGGGATTCATTGCCCTCATGAACGAAGGCAAATATCGTGAGGCGCTGGAGCTGTTTAAAAAAGATCATCCGTTTCCAGGTATCTGCGGCCGCGTGTGTCACCATCCCTGTGAGGAGGTCTGCACACGAACTGAAGTCGAACAGCCACTGGCGATTCAACATCTGCATAGATTTCTGGCGGACTGGGATATGGCCCGTGAAAATTACTATGTGCCTGAAAAAAAAGAAGCAAAAAACGAAAAAGTCGCCATCGTCGGATCGGGACCCGCAGGATTGACCTGTGCCTATTTTTTAGCCATTGAAGGGTATCAGGTAACGGTCTTCGAAAAGTTTCCGGTGCTCGGTGGCATGCTTACCGTGGGGATTCCTTCCTATCGCCTTCCCAGGGACATCATTGAGGCAGAAATCCAAGTCATTAAAGACCTGGGCGTCAAATTTAAAACCGGGGTTGAAATTGGAAAGGACATCACTGTTGCCCAGCTCAGAAAGGAGGGCTACAAGGCGATCTTTCTGGGTATCGGCTCCCATGAATGCAAGGTCCTGGGAATCGAAGGTGAAGATTTGGAAGGGGTCTATCCCGGGGTTGACTTTTTAAGAGAAGTCAATTTGGGCAACCGGATTTCCCTGGGTGATCGTGTTGCGGTTATCGGCGGCGGCAATGTCGCCATGGATTCGGTACGAACCGCGTTGAGGACCGGATCTTCAAATCCTTTTGTCATTTACCGGCGAAGCATGGAAGAAATGCCCGCGAGCGAGGATGAAATTGAAGAGTGTCGTGACGAAGGCATTGAAATCATGCCTCTTACTAATCCCATCCGCGTTATTTCAGAAAATGGGAAAGTCAAGGCCGTCGAATGTATAAAAATGGAACTGGGCGAGCCGGACGAGAGCGGCAGGCGCCGGCCCATACCCATCGAAGGATCTGAGTTTACGATGGAGATAGATACATTGATTCCGGCCATTGGCCAGGAATCCGACTGGGCGTGTCTCACCGATGAATGCGCTTGCACCCTCAGTGACTGGGGGACCCTGCGCGTTGATCCGGTGACCTTTCAGTCCGATGATCCGGATATTTTTGCCGGCGGCGATGCCGTCACCGGAGCGGCAACGGTGGTTGAAGCCATTGGCGCCGGAAAAGAGGCCGCTATCTCCATCCATCGCTTTATCCAGGGAGAAGATCTGCACGAAAACCGGCAAAAGTCATGGGAAAGCATACAGGATGTTCCCACAAAAGGTTGCGAAAACATCCCCAAGGAAAAAATGCCCCACCTGGATCCTGCAGAACGAATGAACAATTTCAACGAGGTGCAGCTTGGTTTCAGCGAAGAACAGGTTCGTAAAGAGGCGAATAGGTGCCTGGCCTGCGGCATCTGTTCCGAGT
>JAOUGB010000607.1 GCA_029857875.1 Desulfobacteraceae bacterium
GTAGCTGTTTACGGGTTATGTGCTCCCTCACTGCCAAGTCATTGAAATGACGAAGCCACTCCAACCTTATCGTTATACGGGGAAGCAAACCCGTGAACACTTACAATATGTTTATAATAATAACGAAAAACGAACGTCATTTATTTTAATTTGCATGTCAATAATTTGGCGGAAAATTTTTCTTTAAAAACCAAACAGTTCCCATCAAAGCCCAAAATTCCGACCTACGATCCACGTTTTAGCTCCGATTTTACATTCAACCTTACCACAATAAACACATCTTTTTATCCTGGGTAGCATTTTTCATTAAAAATGACAAAGTATAAGTAAATATATCAAAAACAGTCAGTTATGATGTCATAAAAAAAACGGTTTTTTCTAAAAGAGAGGCTAAAAAGAGTAAACCGATATAAAGGACAGACATTGGCGGAACAAGATGGCATGTCTCTTGCACAAGCATCCACCAGAGACAAAAATATGAACATCATGACAGCCGGTAAGGTGGATGATGAAAAAAATTAGGAGTGTTGGGAGACAAATGTCAAATAAAATTCCGATTAGGTTTGAAGACACAAATATTGAAGTTTTAGCAAGAATCGTCAAAGCAGCATCTCGGAAATTCGATTGTTCAATGGAAATCGATTTTACAAATGGAAACCGAAAGGTTGAGTTTGTGGGTGATGACTTTTATAAACCTTTAATTGTAGAAGAAGTTGAAGAAATATTCTCAAAGAATGGAGGATGAATGGGATAAAGCTAAGCTGTTTTAAGGAAAATACAAACTGAACTTCTTATTCTATTTCAATTTCTTTCCGAACCGAGATATTTCCTCTTTATCTTTTCTCATCTCTTCTCCTGGGTATCTATTACGTCCTGTTCCAGATAGATGACGTATATTTCCAGCCTCTACCTTGCTTCACTCTTTGGGAACCAAAAGATTTTTTAAGACAACCAGCTTGATGGTTGGGAAAAAAATCACACGTTTACAGGAGAAAAAAATGGCTCAAAGACAAAAGCACACACTTCACGATCATCTGGCGGCTGTAAAGTCTGGCAAACGGCGTTTTGAAAATGCATTTCAGGGCGTGTCCAGAATGATTCTTGAAAATGACTTTGAAAAGGTTATGGTCCAGGGGAAAACCACATACAATTTCAAACTTTTTAATACAGGCGGAAAGCACATTATCGGCATGTACGATGAAATCAACAGTTTCGTCTCCTTTGTCAAGGATGCCGCAGAGGGAGGGTCGTCAAAAGAAATGGCCTATGTCCTTGTGGGGGAGCCTGGAAACGGAAAAACATTCTTTGTTGAATTTTTGTGCAGCAAATACCGTCACTACCTGTCCCAGGAGAAGAATAAAAAACACACCTTTAAGTTCATCAACATAGACAAGTTGAAAAGTTACGGAAAAATTACATCCATTGAATCCCAAACATATGAAGACCCCATGATCCTGGCCCTGAACCTCTTTGAAGGCATGGATGATAATAAAACCTTTCTTTCCAAAGAGATCGGGTTTTCAGATGATGAAATAGAAAGCTTTTATGAAAACTATCGCCCTCTGGGCGCATGCAGCGAATACATTTGGAACGATATTCGAACATTCACAGACAACACTATGGAAGACATGTTAAAATTCATTGAAATCGTTCCGGTCCCCCTTTCCGAAAGTTTGGGGACGGTAACAGGGAAATACCCGGCCAAGGACAAAATAACCTCTTCGGCTGTTGATCTGTTGGGTGAAGAGTCCATACAGCGCCTGCTGCATATCACGGACACCAACAATCCGTATCGCTTTGATTTGAGGCGCGGTGCACTGGCCCGCGTTGCCGGCGGGGGCATTCATTTCAGTGACGAAATATTTAAAAACAAAAAAGATCTTGTTCAGGTCTATCTGGGGGTCATTCAAAACAGAAATATTGAAATTGACGGATACAAATGGCCCATTGACACGTTGATTGTCGCTACAAGCAATAATTCTGAATTCAACCGCTTTATGGCTGAAAAAGAAGAGGCGCCCATTGTTGACCGGTGCCGTGTCTGCTACGTTTCGCACAATACGAATTATAAACTGCAGGGAGATCTCACATCATACGCCATTGGAAGCGATATCAAAACGACATTCAGCAAGGAGCCGCTTCACAAGGATCCCAACTTGAATTATGCAGCTTCGGTAGCAGCGGTTCTTACCCGCCTTCCCCGATCGGAAAAACTGACACCCATTGAAACAATGAAGCTGGCTGCCGGAGAAGTGGCCGGGGAAAAAAGCATCAAAACTCTGGCCGAGGTCATTGACACCCTGAACCAGGAGCCGGATATTACGAAACGGTTTGGTCAAAAGGGCCTGGGCCAGCGGAATCTGGGCAGAGCCATTCAACTGATGATTGAAAGCTCTGAAACCAATGAAGGCAAA
>JAOUGB010000609.1 GCA_029857875.1 Desulfobacteraceae bacterium
AGCGCAGGTTTAAGGCACAAAGTTTTTTGCATAATGGATCCTCAATATTAAAGTTACCGAGACAGCCAAGATGATCATCTATAGATATTTGATTTATTAACTCCTTTTTCATACCGTATCCTCTATTTCAGACCTCGTCATACACCTTATACGAATGACCGTAGACTTTTATGTACTGCGGGATTGCATATAAATTGGGCATCGGTCCGGTCTGGGTTATAAGGTTCCGGGTTCCAGGTTCAAGGTTAAGCGCTTCGCGCTTTTTCCCTGAACTATTGATTCCATTGGGTTAATATCATGGATGGATCAATTTCTGAACCTCTGAACCGTGAACCTTTGAACCCAACTCCTGGGCTGGAAACGGAGCTTTTTGTCCAAAATACTACACAATAATTCGCTAATTCTTACGAGGTCTCTATTTTAAGTAATGAAAGCATTTCTTTATGAATTTTTCCGTTGGTCGCTAGAATTTCCTTTTTATAAATTGTAAATGGTTTGTTTGAAAAGTCGGTTACGATTGCACCTGCCTCCCTGGCAATCAGCTCTCCTGCTGCGGTATCCCATGGCTTTAGGTTTTGCTCCCAAAATCCATCAAACCGTCCACAGGCGATATAACAAAGATCAATTGCCGCTGAACCGAGCCTTCGAACGCCTTGAGAGGCTTTCAGGCACTTTGAAAAACGCGTCAGCAACGGGTCAAAATAGTCCCTCAAATTATACGGAAACCCGGTGACAAGAAAACTTTCAGAGACTGTCTTCGACGTTGAAACCGCAATCTGCCGGCCATTGAGTGATGCGCCTTTTCCTTTGACAGCGGTAAAAAGTTCTCTCGTCAGCGGATTTAAGACAAGGCCAAAAACGGTTTCACCTTTTAGTGCAAAAGCGATAGAAATCGAGAACAAACCGATCTGATGCGCAAAATTTGTTGTGCCGTCTAAAGGGTCGATAATCCACCGATGATCCGCATCACCTGTGCTCAAGCCGCTTTCTTCAGCCAGGATCGTATGATCGGCGAACACTTTCTGAATGGTTTCGATTATGACGCTTTCAGATTCGGTATCAGCCTCTGTGACAAGATCGATGGCACCTTTTTTGTCAATCCTGGATACTTTGCCGTAGTGAGACATAAGCACCCCGCCGCCTTTATAAGCGGCCGCAATGCCAATTCTTTTTACAAGTTCCAAATCCATAGAAACAACACTTTTATATTATTTTTTTTTTCGATGTCAACCACAAATTGTTGGAGATTGAAGAATGAGAATTTATGATCCTAAATTCAATTCATTCCTATTGGATTGTCTTTGTGGTGATGTATTGAGTCCTTCATTTTTTCAATTAGCGGCATCAAGGTCGATTTTTCCTTAGCTGAGATAGCTGTTGCATCAAAATTCCGGCTCAATTCTTGAGTCGTTGCTTCATCCACAAGATCCATTTTGTTCAAAACACGAATCAGGGGGATATCATCTAAATTAAGATCGAGCAATATTGTTTCGACAGATTTGATCTGGTCTTTGAATCGAGGATTGCTGATGTCTATGATATGCAGCAAAAGGTCCGCACTCTCAAGTTCTTCCAGAGTTGCACGAAAAGCAACGATAAGATCTTCGGGAAGGTTTTTTATAAACCCAACGGTATCTGTAATAATAACTTCAATGTCTTTTGGAAATTTAAGCCTTCTGCTCGATGGGTCCAGTGTTGCAAAAAGCCGGTTTTCAGCCCGAACATGACTCTTTGTGAGGGTATTGAGCAGGGTTGATTTCCCGGCATTTGCATACCCGATAATAGATATCACAGGAAGGTCCTTTTTGTTGCGTTTCGATTTTTGCTGTTTCCGTTGTTTTCGTACACTAAGCAGGTCGTTTTCCAGTCGTTTTATTCGATCGCGTACGCGCCTTCGATTAATTTCCAGCTTGGTTTCTCCTGGCCCACGACCGCCGATTCCGCCGGTGAGACGGGACATGGCCGTATTTTTGGCTATAAGACGCGGAAGCAAATATTTAAGCTGTGCAAGCTCGACTTGGAGCTTACCTTCCCTTGTTTGGGCCCGCTGAGCAAAAATATCGAGTATCAATTGTGTTCTGTCGATAATCTTTAGGTCTATCTGATCCGTAATCGATCGAATTTGTGAAGGATTTAATTCCTGATCAAAGATAATCAACGTCACGCCTTTTTGAAGGGCCAAAATAATCAGCTCCTGAAGTTTCCCCGGACCCATAAGGAATCTTGGATCTATCTTCCGGCGGAGTTGGAGAATCTTTTCCGCAACATCAATACCACTGGATATGGCCAGATCTTCCAGCTCTTCCAAAGAAGACATGGCAGTTTTTCGGTATGCTGTAGTAACACTGACAAGAAGGGCCCTTTCTTTTCCGGTGTCTGCTTCGTATAAAGATGTTGCGTGGGCAAGTTC
>JAOUGB010000608.1 GCA_029857875.1 Desulfobacteraceae bacterium
CTCGATTTCATCCTGGAAAAACAGAGGTTGCATAAAAAAGCCATCAAAGATGCCTTGGCCCAGTTTCCTGAAATCAGTTTTAGAAATATCCCCGATCCGAAAGGAGATTCTGCGACATTTCTCTCTCTCTTCCTGCCGGATGAATCTCAAGCCCGAAAGGCGGCAGCGTCTCTGGGTAACGCAGGTGTTGATTCCTGCTTTTACTGGTATGACAACAACTGGCATTATATCAGGCAATGGGATCATTTCAAAAAACTTAAGTCTCCTGCCAGGCTGCCGATAACTCTAATTGAAGAGCTTCCTGAATATGATAAGATACAGTTTCCCAAATCGGACGGTATTATGGCCAGAAATATATCCATGTTGATAAAACTATCCTGGACAGAGGAGGAGCTATCCCAACGGATAGAAAAAATAACGAAGGTATTTAAAAAAATAGGAAATAGAAAATAGGAAATAGGTGATAGGAAATAGGTGATGGGTAATCCTTCCTTATTTATGAATTTAGTGGCAAAAATTTCATGACTTAAAAAAGTTTGAAGTGATCTAAAGTGATCTAAAATGTCTAAAGTTTTGGAATTCTGGCCATTTTTATATGAATAGATGGAGCGAAGCGACACCTTAACTTCCCCGATTAATCGGGACATATAGGCATTTCAAACTTTAGTTCACTTTAGGCACTTATCTATTTCATTCATGTTGGGTAATGGAAATTTATAGTCTATGATCTGAGGATATTGTTATGTTTCGAAATTTCAAAATGGTTTCTTATGTCGTTTTTGGCCGGGGTTGTTTTAACCAGCTGGACGGTATCCTGGCAAAGAGACGACCATCAGACGATTCTTTTATGGTTTACATGGTGGACGATGTTTTTCAAAATGACAGTTTAAAAAACAGAGTGCCGGTAAAAAACAAGGATAAGCTCATATGGGTCAACGTTGATGATGAACCCAAAACAACATATGTTGATGCGTTGACACAGAAGATAAAAGACTTTTCTTATCGATTACCTGACGGTATTATCGGAATCGGCGGCGGCAGCACCATGGATCTTGCAAAAGCAGTATCTTTGATGCTCACAAATTCCGGCTCTTCTGCAGATTACCAGGGCTGGGATCTTGTAAAGAATGAAGCGATATACCACGTAGGTATTCCCACCTTATCCGGAACCGGGGCGGAAGTGTCCCGTACAACCGTACTTTCAGGGCCTGAAAAGAAACTCGGGATAAATTCCGACTTCACTGTATTCGACCAAATCCTTCTCGACCCTGAATTGATTGCAGGGGCCCCTAAAGATCAACGCTTCTATACAGGAATGGACTGTTATATACACTGTGTTGAATCTCTAAACGGCACCTACCTCAATGCATTCAGCAAAGCGTACGGAGAAAAGGCCCTTGAACTCTGCAGGGAGGTTTTTTTGGGCGATGGTCCGGACAGCGACGACAAGTTGATGATGGCTTCATATTGCGGCGGTATGAGCATTGCCTACTCACAGGTGGGGATATGCCATGCCCTTTCATACGGCCTTGGCTTTGTATTGGGAATTCATCATGGGATCGGCAACTGCATCGTCTTTGACTACCTTGAAGACTATTACTCCCAAGGGGTTCGCGAGTTTCGCGAAATGATGGAAAGGCACGATATTCATCTCCCCCGAAATCTGGTGGCGGGTGTTGAAAGCGATAAACTGGAAAAAATGGTTGATGTTGCCCTTGTTTTAGAACCTCTCTGGGAAAATGCCCTGGGTGCCGATTGGAAACAAATAATGACACGGGACAAAATTAAAGAATTGTATCAGAAAATGTAATTACTAAGGAGTACAAATCCTACTCGATATTTTTTACTGATATGCTGACTTTGATATCAATACAGAAAAAGTTACAAGTGCCTAAAGTGAGCTAAAGTGAACTAAAGTTAAGGAATTTTTTGCCAATTATACTTTAATGACAGCGCGTTAGCGCTACCTCAACTTTAGGCACTTTAGATCACTTCAAACTTTAGGCATTTTTGAGAAGGCATCGGAACATTTCCATTGGTAAGGATTATGCCGAGTATCTAATTTACTTATTTGTAAGTGTTTACTGTTTTACGATCCAAAGACAATAGTATTACAATTTAAATTTTAAACAAGACACAAAATACTAAAAACCAAATCCTAATATTGGGAATTTTCATGCAATTGATAACAAAAATATATATTAAATTAAAATGGTTATGCCATCGAATCCTGGATGGCCTTCTTGCTGACGTCTATTTCGGAAAACACATGTCCAGCGTGCCGAATCATTCCTTTGTATTTTTTCCGTGCCATGAGCACATCCTGTGTTGCGGAATAACGGGGATTGTTTCATTTAAGAATAAAAAAGAGGCGGTTGATCATGCGGATCTCGCGGTTTTGAACGGCATG
>JAOUGB010000612.1 GCA_029857875.1 Desulfobacteraceae bacterium
GACCGGGGCAGAACGCAGAGATCTTGAAATATCGGAAATATCGCGTTCGTTGAAGGCATTGGCCAAAGAGCTTGAGATACCGGTTTTAGCCATTTCTCAGTTAAACCGGATGCTTGAACAGCGCAATGATAAGCGTCCGAGACTATCTGATTTAAGAGAATCCGGCGCCCTTGAGCAGGATGCCGACGTGGTCGCTTTTATATACAGAGATGAAGTTTACAATCAGGATGAAAATAACCCCCAGAAGGGAATCGCAGAAATTATATTGGCCAAACAACGCAATGGGCCTACCGGCAAAGTTAAGCTTACATTTCTTGATGCCTATACCCGATTTGAAAATTTGGCACCCGAAGAAATGGTGGACAGCTTATAGAAAGGTTTAGCGGTTCAAAGGTTCAGGGTTCCATGGTTTCAGGTGTCAGGCAAATAGCGAATAGCTCGCAGCACTTTGCTGGACGGCTGGGATGCTTGAAGGCTTAAAAGCTTCCTCGCTAATAGCTTCCTGGTTTCCCAGCTTGAGCGATGAGCAGAACCTTGAACCCGGAACCGTCAAACGGTTAGGATAGATGAAGCTCCCCGCAACCCAACCCGCCTGCGCGCAATTGTCCCCATTCATACATATGATTGACGATGGATTGCTGATCGGCAATCGAGGCTTATATTAAGATCAGTATGAAAAGGCTTTTTGGAAATACCATCGGTCTCAAAGCGTACCAAATTCGGAGACTTGAAAACTTTTACCGCCGCCGTATTCAGCCGCAATTTTTAATCAGCCAAGAGCTGGTCCGGGACTTGAGCCAGCTGTCCTATGAAATCCGCCGCCAGATCGGCATGCTCATCGACCGCCAGGGCAAAGTGGCATATGTGATTGTCGGAGATCAAAAAAAGATTGTCATCCCTTCAATCGATGATTACCGAGCTGCCCCGGGCCGATTGAAAGGATTGCGATGTATTCACACCCATTTGGCCAATGAGCCGCTGACTGATGATGATCTGACTGATCTGGCCTTGCTTAGGCTTGACATGATGGCCGCCGTTACCAATGGTGAAGCGGGAAAGACCGAACAGATTTACGCAGCCCATATTATACCAGCGAACTCCGGTGGCAAACCATATCGAATTCTTCCACCGCTGGCACCATCCAAACTGGACATAAACTGTCTGGCATTAATCCAAGCGCTCGAAGACGAACTTGCACGCCTGAGCGGGTGGCACAAACCGGATTCCGGCAAAGAAAGAGCATTGCTGGTCAGTGTGTCATCAACTTCAAAAAGCAAGGCATTAGAATCGCTTGCTGAATTGAATGCCCTGGCAAAGTCCAGTGGAATCGAAGTCATCGGTAATGTTATTCAACAGCGAAAACTTCAGAAGAGTAGATTCCTGATTGGCCCCGGAAAACTGCAGGAACTGGCCATCGGGGCATTGCAGCAAGCAGCAACTGTTATCATATTTGATCAGGAATTAGGTCCTTCCCAGATACGGGCCATTGCCGATCAAATCGAACTGAAAGTCATAGACCGAACTCAGTTAATATTGGATATTTTTGCGCAGCGGGCCCAAACCCGTGTGGGCAAGTTGCAGGTGGAGCTGGCTCAATTGAAATATCTGCTTCCCCGTTTGATTCTTAAAAATACGGCCATGTCGCGGTTAACCGGTGGAATCGGGGGACGCGGGCCTGGCGAAACCAAACTGGAGATCAATCGAAGGCGCGCCCGGGACAGAATTGCAAATCTCGAACGACAATTAGTGGCCGTGCGCAAACACCGAAAGCAACAGCGTTCGCAGCGACAGAAAAAGGGGCTGCCGGTTATTTCGATCATCGGCTACACGAATGCAGGCAAATCCACTTTGTTAAATTCGCTGACCAAAAGCAGTGTTTTGGTTGAAAGCCGGCTTTTCGCAACCCTGGATCCTTCCAGCCACCGGCTAAAATTTCCAAGAGATACCGAGGTCATTATTAGCGATACAGTCGGGTTTATTAAGGTCCTCCCCAAAGACCTTTCGGTTGCTTTTCGCGCAACGCTTGAGGAATTAGAAAGTGCTGATCTTTTACTCCACGTTATTGATGTCAGCAATCCACATTATTTAGCTCAAATCGATTCGGTAGAACAGATTATTTCCGATCTAAATTTAGGGCATGCCGCTCTCATTCGCGTCCTGAACAAAACCGATCTGGTCAACCCGGCAATCACCCAAAAATTGAGCCGTACCCTTAATGGAACGGCAATTTCAGCCAAACAAAAATCGACCCTCCTGCCTCTGATCCACCGGATGGAAACCCTGATAGAAAGTACCCATCGTCGGTAGTGTGATGTCGCCTGCTGCCTAAACGTCACTGCCGACACCATCTGTCATCAGCAAAATGATCGGTTTTGAACGACAAACAGCTGACTGCAGATAAATTTAGTT
>JAOUGB010000611.1 GCA_029857875.1 Desulfobacteraceae bacterium
CCATTTTGTTTCCCCTTTTTTCGATGTATAAACCGGTCTGTCGAAAGGACCGGTTACTTCATAAGACTTACCGTCTTTTTTCTTTCCCGCCTTGGACCAGTCCCACCACGTCTGAACCGGCAAAACCTTTGCGATTTCAGGAACATGACAAGCCTGACACGCAACCTTGTCTGTGTGGTCGTTCATTTTACTGCTTGATATATGAGGTTTGTCGCTGTGACAGGATTCACACATAATCTTGGGTTCAAGATCGTGTTCAAGGAGGCTTTGACGGGTTTTGGACGCCGGTGTCCCGTAAATCCGTCCGGCGACCTGGTGCGCAATGGTTGTATGGCATCTGGTACACTCAAAATCCTGGCCGTCATATCCCATATGAACATCGAGTTCTCTGTTGGGATTAATTAAAGAAGGGTCGAGATCACCATGTTTGACACCGTCTCCGCCACCACCGGAAAAATGGCA
The DNA here is from genome assembly GCA_029857875.1 of Desulfobacteraceae bacterium. Taxonomy (GTDB): domain Bacteria; phylum Desulfobacterota; class Desulfobacteria; order Desulfobacterales; family UBA11574; genus UBA11574. The sequence goes on from JAOUGB010000611.1 coordinate 463, forward strand.
AGAACCGCAGTTTTTGCGCGTTGGACGTCCGATACTCTGAGCCGCATCCTGGATTACGGCCTGGGCATCTTTTGCAAGGACTTTCTCTTCCGGGTCATTGGATTCCATGAAATATTTATAATCTTCAAAGGTTTCTTCCCAGTTTATTTTTTTCTGACCATGGCACTTCAAACAGTCGATTTCAGCTTTTTTACCTTCGGTATTCCATCCGACATGACATTCATTGCAGTGATGGTCATGCATTCCATTGGCTGAAATACAGAAATTGTTTAGGGAATATCCGGCCTTGCCCTTTAGATTATCCTTTGGTGAATCGGGATCGAACCATGTCCAGTGAAGGGTTTTTTTCAACTGATCGGCTGCCTTTGTATGGCATGAAATGCAGGCTTTGCTGATTTCGGACCCGGATGCAAAATCCTGATTCAACGCTTTAAACTGGGAGTGATCAGCTGTGGAGGGTTTTTGTTGGGCTTTCACCGCCTGCCGGGCCAGTTCCAGACCCGGTGCTTCCTGCTCCTGATTTGCAAATGACAGTGCAGGCGCAAAAAACAGGAAACATATCCATAGGACGGATAAAACATAACGTTTGTGTGTTAATTTCAACCTCATCATTGTGTGTCCATTTTTTTATCGCCGCCAAGGCACAGAGACACCAGGAAAGAAAAGTAAAAAATTCTGGCCCAAACGACCAAGTTTTGGTTTGCCCTGAAAGGGGCTGTTGTACTTAAAGCCGTACAAGTTAAAAGTGTCTAAAGTGATCTAAAGTGCCTAAAGTTATGGTGTCACTTCGCTCCGATGTTTTTATATGATTGACAGAATTCCTTAACTTTAGCTCACTTTAAACTTTAGTTCACTTCAAACTCTTGCAACGATTCTTCAGGCAGAGTCGAAGAACTCTAACCTTTCCCAAAGGACCAGATTTTTCAAGGCAAAATTAAATATATCTCCTGTGTCTTTGTGCCTTTTGGGCCAACAATCATATCAAAAAAAATCTACTTGCATTTTGCCGGGGATGGAGAATCTGCGGCATGATCATGTAAATACGTGTAGATATCGTCCAAATCTTTGTCAGACAGTTTGCTCCATTCTTCACTGCATTTAAACTGATCAAAATCTTTTTTTTCGAAAGTTCGCTTCCATTGGGCCTGTGTTTTCGAATCAGGGCTTAAAAGCGGTTTGGGAGAATCAATCTCACCGCGCTTGTTACACGATTTGTACACATTACGATACGTGTATTTCCCTTTTCGCGAATTTCCATTTTCACCCGCAAAACCGATGCCGATGGTTGTAAATACAAAAACAAGTGCCATTAAAGCTAAAACCAATCTTTTTAACATGTTACCTCCTTATTTTTTAAACATTTAAATTGTTGTTTTAGGTTTTTATTTAAAAAACCACATATCGATCCATGTTGGCCACCATTTCAGCATTTTTTGCCTGGGTGGCAAAGTCTTTGAATCCGACTCCTGGAACTTCATCCTCACGTCCGTGCAGTCCATGAGATCTGAAACTGACATCACATATGGCCAGTCTGGCTTTTCCCACTAGTTTCTTAAAGTCAGGTTTCAGCGTGAGAAGCACACCTTTTCCAGTAAAAAATATCTGAACATCTTTTCCTTTTGAATGGGCGGCCCGGGTCAGATTGACGACGTAATCGAGATACTTGTCGGTATTTACAAGAATACCCAGTGTATCAGCCATAGCCTTTACTCCTTATTAAAATTGAATTCATTTACGACCTACCACCAACAAATGACCTTATCGTGTAAAAAAATATCATCCACAAGCCCTTCCCAGTCAACATCATCTCCATATAGCATGGTTACGGATGACTGGTTCTCTTTGGAAACAGCTTCGCCAAGCTTTTCCACGGTTTCATCCGGCTCTGATCTTAGAATATTAAGCACTTTCATTTTTATTATCCTTTAGAATGGTATGACGAGGTCA
>JAOUGB010000610.1 GCA_029857875.1 Desulfobacteraceae bacterium
CAGAGAGCCGGGAGTGAAGGGGGCATTGGCCCATGGGGCCCGTTTAACCCCGGTGGCGCCGACTTCCGTTGCTGTTGCTGCGGACACGATGCAGGCGCCGATAGCAACGCCGTGGTCCGAGTTTTTCGCCACCCAGACGGGAGGCATGGTATTACTGTCTCGGCCGCTGTAGGTAACCACTCTTGTTTCAACACCGTTTGGGTCCTCGGATATTTCCGAATAATTTGCCAGAGCGGAAGAAGTTAGTGTGCATCTTGAGTTGGGGTGTGACATCGGTATCTCTTTTCCATTTTTATCGGTCATCCCCTTTTCCCAGTGTCCCTGAAAATTCTTCCCTATAGATGGAGGATTTTCACCGTTTCCCGTCCAGTGAGGAACACCGTTTTCATCAATGAGAACATTGGACCATATTACTTCCGTACCCGGTTCTCTGAGAAGTTTCATAAGAAAAGGGTCGCCTTCCCAGTTTACATCTTCGACAATACCGAAGATACCGCATTCGGGGTTGATCGAACGGATGCTCCCGTTTTCGTCGATCCACATCTGCGCAAGGTCGTCTCCCACGAAATGGTTGCCTGCCATGGCGGTTGTGGTTTTGCCGCAACCGCTGGGTGCTGCGCCGGTTAACCAAGTGATACGGCCTCCGGTCCCATCTATTCCGGTAATGAACATATGTTCCGATAGTTCATTGCCCCTGTTTTCATATACGGCTTTATCAACGGAAAATCGATGATTTCCTTTTTTCATAAGCAACGTATTCCCCGCATAAGTACAATTAAAGCTGTATGTTGTTTGAAAACTTCGATCCATATATACACGCGCATTGGGCAGATCTTCAGGCCTGTTTCGTCCTTCACTGTGGATGTTGGTGTAAAAGTGGCCCAATCGATCCACCTCATTATCGAAAGCAGAGAATGCATTTCGGTAAAGAATTTCAGCACTATGTGTTACATATGCCGAACTTGTAATCTCAAGAGCCGGGTTTGATGCCGGTGAACCCACAGGGCCCCGAGAATAGAAGCCCACAATCATGGTTTTGCCCTGCATAATACCTGTCATCTTGTCCCTGATATCTATCAGCGCTTTTGGCCGATCCATTTTATTGGCAAGAGAACTAATAACTTCTCCTTCATTTGCGATATAAAACGTACGATCGATAATCCGTCCCTGTTCGTCTTTGAGATCAAAATGGATGGTATGGTTCTCCATTGGAAGTTTGGCTTCTTCTCCATTTCGTAAGGCCATTTCCCTGATATGGTTTTTATCTGACTCGGATCCGGTATTAATAAAAACTGCATCGGGTTTACACATGGCTATTGAATTTGCTATTTTAATGACCACTTCCGGGTGGGTAATTTTTTGTATCCTCGATAGATTTGTTTCATCTAATTTGTTTTCAAAAAGTTGCATGGCTTTATATAAAGTTGTAATGCCTCCAACTTCAAGGGCAATATCTATCCCCTTCTTTTTTTGGAACATTTGCATTCTCCTTATTTTGTTCTATTTTTTGATAGTTTTTCAGAATAATTCCGGCTAATATGAATCAATAATGATATCCTTTAAATTTCTCTTGGGTACATGGTGGACGCCTGCGCTGTCCCGCCAGTACCGGATGCTGTTATCACTGCCGACGGTTTCAATCACAACTTCTTCTTTAGGTTCTCCGATTGCGATGACAAGAAGTATTTTAAAGCGAACGTCAATATTGAGCAGGCTTCGAAGCTGTTGGCGTTTTATGGACGCGATCATACAGCCGGCAAGTCCTTTTTCTCTTGCGCCTAAGAGTATACTCTGACTGGCAATACCACAGTCGTATCCAACGTAATCATTGGCTTTTTCGGAATCACTGAGAATAATAATATATCCCGAAGGTCTTTCCCCTTCCTGCGGGCCATTCCAGTCCTTAAGATATCCTGCCCAGCCCAAACATGAAAAAATGTCGAGATTTTTTTGGGAATCAACGGAAATGATGTATCTTAATGGTTGTAAATTTGCCGCCGAAGCCGACAATCTTGCAAGGTCAACCAGACTTATTAAGGTTTCCAGGTCTAAGACGCGATCCTGATAGAATCTGCGAAAACTTCTATTTTTTTTAATCAAGTCTGCGATCATAAAACGTTTCTCCCTTGTTTATCAAATTACGTTATAAGTAACACAATAGCCTGTTGGAATTCAGGTATAATTAAATTTTTGCTGAAAGATTACGCCAAAGGCGGATAAACCCGCCGGAGGCGGACAAGCCTCATGAATAAGGGCTCGTAATGAAAGAATCGGCCCTGGCTATTCATAAAGGTATCTACTTAACAGTGAATTTCATCCATAAAGTTAGATTGTTTATGGTTCTTTCAAAACGATTCCTAATTCACTCAAACAGCTTCCAGTCAAAAATTTAATTATACCTGAAGCTCT
>JAOUGB010000613.1 GCA_029857875.1 Desulfobacteraceae bacterium
AAGCTTGAGTAAAAAACTTAGGGGCTTCGCCCCAATTGGTATAATGGAGTAATGGAGTAATGGAAAGATGGGCTTGAAGGAGTTTTTAACCATTTTATTTGGGTTGTTTCCGCCCTTATTTCCAATATTCCAACATTCCATTCTTCCATGCCGGATGCATAAACAGGTTACCATTAAAAAATATTTGATAAGAGTAAGTTGAAGAATTTCCGAGACATTAAATTAAGGAGCAAATACTAATGCCGATTTATGAATACCATTGCGATAAGTGCGATAAAGATTTTGAGTGCCTGGTTTTCGGGAACGAACAACCCGATTGCCCTTCATGCAACAGCAAAAAAGTAAAAAAACTGATGTCAGCATCTTCTTTTTTCAGTAAGGGTGAGCATGGACAAACCGTCAAAGCTGCTGCCGGAGCATCTTCATGCACCGGATGTGCGGCAACCAGCTGTACGAGCTGTGATCACTGATGGACAAAACACTAAAAATAGGAACCAGGGGAAGCAAACTCGCGCTCTGGCAGGCAAACTGGGTCAAATCGTCCCTTGAAGTTAAACACCCCTCCCTTTCAATTGAACTTGAAACGATAACCACAAAAGGAGATAAAATCCTCGATGTGCCTCTTGCCAAAGTTGGCGGCAAAGGTCTTTTTGTCAAAGAAATCGAAGAAGCACTTCTAGACGGCAGAGTAGACCTTGCTGTGCACAGCATGAAGGATATGCCGGGTGACATACCGAAAGGATTATGTATCGGCGCAATCCCCCAGCGAGAAATTCCTCAAGATGTTCTGATTTCCAGAAACAAAAAGCGCCTTTCAGAACTGGGTCATGGTGCCAGGATCGGCACCAGCAGCCTTCGGCGCATGGCACAGCTTCTTCATGCCAGACCGGATCTGGTCGTATTGCCGCTAAGAGGGAATCTCGATACGCGTCTTAAAAAGCTCGAAACTGAAAATTTAGATGCCATCGTCCTGGCGGCGGCGGGTGTCAAGCGCCTGGGACTTGAAAACAGAATCACCGAATACCTGGATGAAAACATCATGCTCCCGGCAGTCGGCCAGGGAGCGCTCTGTATTGAAATCAGGCAACATGATCCTGAAGTAGAATCGATTGTCAAAACATTAGAGCATCATCAAACAAGAACGATAATTATGGGAGAACGTGCCTTTTTAAATCGTCTTGAAGGCGGTTGTCAGGTTCCCATTGCAGCTCATGGAAAAATCGAAAAAAACATATTTACGATTTGCGGTCTTGTTGCAACAATTGACGGAAGAACCCTCATCAAAGAAACGCTCTCAGGGCCTATAGATTCACCAGAAATCATCGGTGTAAAACTTGCCGAGCGTCTCGTTTCAATGGGGGCAGAAACAATAATGGAAAACCTTAAAGCGGATCTAAATCTAAACCATGAAAGGTAAAGTCTATCTTGTTGGCGCCGGTCCCGGCGATCCGGGGCTTATTACTTTAAAAGGGTTGGAATGTATCAAACGAGCGGACGTTCTAATCTACGATTTTCTTGCATCCTCAGTTTTATTAAAACATGCTTCGAAAAATACAGAGATCATCTATGTGGGGAAAAAAGGAAGTGATCATACTTTTTCTCAGGAAAGTATTAATGCCCTTATCGTTGAAAAAGCTAAAATCGGTTTAACTGTTACTCGACTTAAGGGGGGTGATCCTTTTATATTCGGCCGAGGTGGCGAAGAAGCAGAAGTATTAGTCCAGGCTGGAATACCCTTTGAAATCGTACCCGGTGTCACGTCGGCCATAGCAGTACCGGCCTATGCCGGGATTCCACTGACTCACAGAAAATTCACCTCTACACTTGCTTTTGTAACCGGCCATGAAGATCCAACAAAAAAAGAATCGAGTATCGATTGGAAAGCACTTGCCAAAGGAATCGGGACCCTTGTTTTTCTGATGGGAGTCAAAAACCTGCATCATATCCGAGAAGGTCTGATCAGTCACGGTATGCACCCCGATACGCCCGCAGCCCTTATTCGCTGGGGAACCACCGCCAAACAAGTCACTGTTACAGGAACAATCGACACGATTGTTGAACTCAAAAATGCCAACGATATCAAACCACCTGCTATCCTTGTTGTCGGTCACGTCGTAGGATTAAGAGAAAAAATGAAATGGTTTGAAACCAGACCTCTGATGGGACGAAGCATCGTGGTAACCCGGTCCAGGGAACAGGCCAGCGACTTGGTCAAACGTCTTTCCGATTTAGGTGCAGAATGTTTGGAATGCCCGACGATAACTGTCGCCCCACCGGATGACTTAAAGCCCCTGGACATGGCCATTGAAAATCTTTCTTCTTATGACTGGCTGATGTTTACCAGCGTCAACGGCGTTAATTTCTTCTTTAATCGCCTTTTTGAAAAAACAAAGATGTTCGAGCTCTGA
>JAOUGB010000614.1 GCA_029857875.1 Desulfobacteraceae bacterium
TTTATTATTAAAAGGTCATTAAATGGATATCTATGTTGCCAGACAGCCCATATTCGACATAAAGAAATGCATATTTGGCTACGAACTTCTTTTCAGGGCCGACATGGCCAACTTTTTTCCTGAAATGGAAGGAGATTCGGCGACTTCCAAGCTGCTTTCCAACAGCTTTTTTAACATTGGCATTGAAAAAATTGCCGGGTCCAATCTGGCCTTCATCAATTTCACCCAGGAACTCTTGCTCAAACAGCTTCCCCTGATGTTTTCCCAGGACAGGCTTGTGGTGGAAATTTTGGAAAATGTACAACCAGATAGAGACGTTATCGAGGCTTGCCAGGAGATTGCCCTTAATGGATATATCATTGTGTTGGATGATTTCTTTTACAAACCGAGTTTGGAGCCGTTAATTGAAGTTGCAGACATTATAAAAATTGACGTCAAAGCAACGCCTTTGGAGGAGGTTGGGGACCTTGTCAGAAAAATGACGGAAAGAGGTGTGGATCTTTTGGCAGAAAAAGTGGAAACCCACGATGAATTCAAGAAAGCCCTTAAAATGGGATTCCGTTACTTTCAGGGTTTCTTTTTCAGCAAACCGGAAGTTTTGGCAGGCAAGGAAATTTCTACGCCCCAGATGCAGCTTTTGGAAATAATGGCTGAGGTCAACAAAGAGGATTTTGAGTTTAACAGGTTGGAAAAGATGATCGTCCGTGATGCGTCCATATCCTATAAACTTATGCGTTTGATCAATTCAGCATACTTCAAGAGAGCGAAAGAAATCTCTTCCATTCGACAGGCTATTGTCATGATCGGCGAGGTAGGAATCAGACGCTTTTTATCCCTGATTTCCATGGCGGGTTTGGCCGGTAATAAACCGGATGAATTGATAAGGGTTTCACTGGTCAGGGCTAAATTCTGTGAACTTCTTGGAAATCATCCCGGCAGAAGTTCTGAAACATCTGAATTGTTCACATTGGGCCTATTTTCTCTGATAGATGCGATCATGGATGATTCCATGGAAAATCTGATGTCACAGATTCCATTATCCAGCAATATAAAAGAAGTTCTCATATCCAGAACCGGCGACTTAAGCGGCTATCTGAGCCTGGTAGAATCCTATGAAAGGGGCGACTGGGGAGAGATCGAGGAAGCTACAAACATTATGGGTATAGATCAAAGCCATCTTCCTCGCCAATATATGGAATCTTTGAGTTGGGCGGACAGCCTTAACGTTCTCCAATAAATACTGTCCATCCATAATCTGTTTTATAGTTTGTTTCATTCATTAACATTGCGGGTATCTTCGTCAGTTCTTGACACAAAACCATTCCCATTATACTAAGACTTCATCCCTTAAAATTTAAATTCATTCCGTTTAAATGCACATTTGGAGGACCGCATAAAGTGATACCCTTTAATTGGTGCTCACCTCGATACTTGCCGGGCTTTTTCCCGTTAAAAAATAAAGTTATGAAAAGCTATAGTTTTAGAAAGAGATTAATTTTATTAACTGCAATACCAAGGAGGTATCGCCATGGATGAAAAGGATTCCGAAATCATAAACAAGACGGTGGGCTGCAAGACATGTAAAGCGGTCAACCGACGAGAATTTTTAAAAGTCACCGCAGCTGCGGGTGTCGCCGGTCTGATGCTCGACGGTAAAGAAGTTTTTGCGTCTGCGGGCAAGAAAAGTCAGTCAGATTCCATCAAGAAAGCCCCTGAAGGGTTTGTTCCTGATCCCATCACCGAAAAGCTGATCGATCATGCCCACAAACAAAACATTGATTTGGTCTGGGACAGAAAGGCCCATTGTGAGTTCTCTGAAGAAGGAAACGGCGGTATTTCCGGAGTTTGCTGTTTTCATTGCAACATGGGGCCATGCACCCTTGGCGAAGCCACGGGATACGAATACGGCGCCTGCGGTGCAACCTCGGATACCATTGTTGCTCGAGGACTGGTGGGGCGTGTGACCTGTGGGGCTTCGGCACATGTTGAACACGCGAGAGCCACGGCCAAAACATTGAAAGATGTCGCAACCGGTAAAATCAAGGCATATAAAATCAGAGACAAAGCAAAACTGGATGCGCTTTATAAGGGGCTTGGCTGTAAGGGGAAAAACAAGGCACTGGCGGTTGCCGAAACCTGCCTTTCCGATTTGGGCAAGGACGAAGGTGTACCGGCATGGCTGGGATACAAGGCCAATTCGGAAAGAAAAGCCACATGGAAAAAACTCGGGATTCTTCCCACCGGAGCCGGAGCGGAGATTGCCCAGGCCTGCCACAGAACCCACATGGGAGTGGATGCCGATATGATCCATTTGGCTACTGACGTTCTCAAACTGGGACTGGTGGACGGCTACTGCGGACTGCACCCGGCCACAGATATGCAGGATGTTTTGTTCGGCACGCCGAAA
>JAOUGB010000049.1 GCA_029857875.1 Desulfobacteraceae bacterium
AAAAGTCAGCTGGGCCATACTGTGAGATATCCCTGCACAAAGCGAGCTAATTAAAAAGATGATGATGGATATCATATACAGCCTTTTGCTGTTAAACAGGTCACAGAGTTTACCAAAAATGGGAAGGGCCACGGCACGGGCAAAGAGATACACCGAAAATACCCAGCTGTAAAGCTGTATTCCGCCAAGATCCGAAACAATGGTTGGCATCGCCGCTCCCATTATCAACGTATCAAGAGCGCCGAGAAAAAGCGCAAGCAGCGCGGATAAAATTACATAAATTCGTTTTTTTCCGCTTATAAGAATCTTTCTTGCTCCATTTCGTTCACTTCCCGACGGAATATTGTCTGGTGAGAATCAATAATCACTCACAAACGCCATAAACACTAACACACCAAAATCTCACTTTCAATCCATATCCTTATTATGAAAGCCTCCGACTCGTGCAAGATTCAGGTGATCCGATTTTATAAACCTCTTTAAGACGGAAGTTCAGGATATCATCTTTTATTTTTTTAACTGATGCTTTTTTTAAAAAAAGAATGGACATTGCAACAAAATTCTATTAAAATCACAAATATTCTGCCTGTCCCTGAAAAATCATGAAAACGAATTCACACAACAATAGCTCACTAGACAGACGGCCTGAATCCAGAACCATATTGGATCGCTATTACAGTGTTGAATTTCGACTACAAGAGACCGGAAATGTCTATCAGTTTAAATTACGGGACATGTCATCGAAAGGATTGGGCATTCTGGTGAGTAAAGATTCTGCAGTATTGAAGCATTTAACGGTAGGAGATACTGTGGATATGAAATATATTCCTCCAGAATCCGCAGGCTCGTCTGAATCCTTAAAAACACAAATCGCACATATTACCCAAAAAGATGAAGAGCCTTTCAAGGGTCATTTTCTCATCGGTCTTTTAATCACAGAAAGAGAGATTATTGATCCCTCGCCCTAAACTCCAACTTAAAATAACAATATTATTTAACTTTTTTAAAAAATTCTTCGCTATAGGAGTTAAACATCAATCAGTTTGCTGTTCTGCGAAGATTCATCGCCTTTCCCATGTTTGAATAAACGCCCGATATAGCCAAAGATCTTTTTGATACCCCCCCAAATTTTCGGCAGCAGCCAAATCATCATCCCGATAAAGATGATCATTAAAACCAAGAAAAGCCACGGATAATAAAGGGCGGCCCAGAGACCGCCAATCACAGCGATATCCTCTGCAATGGAAGCGGTCCAGTTGGTGAACGGCTCAGGTGATGTATTGATGATAACCCTTGAACCCGACTTAACGGCATGGGCACCCGCGGCCAACCCACCTCCGAGAATGGCGGCTGTCAGGGCAACGGCCGGATTTACATCCCCCACAGCACCGGCCGCCAGGAGGGCTCCTGCAGGGATGCGGATAAACGTATGAAGTGTATCCCACCCGGTATCCACGCCCGGCATCTTATCGGCAAAAAACTCAACGAAATACATCACCCCTGCGGCAGTCATAACCATAGGATCTGTAAGAATCTGAAGGCTTGCAGGCAAAGTGATGTTACCGGTTGTCCCAAGCAACCCGAGAACCAAGATGGCAGCGTATAGATTTATACCGCTGGCCCAGGCAACACCCATGGTCAAAGATATCGTATTCGCCATCTGATCAAGGGGTTCCATTTTACTCTAACTCCTCTCACTGAAGATCGGCACCGCTCTTACAATATGTCTGATACATGTATCATGAAGATGGAGATCGGCAGCCGTTTGCCTTCACTCCATCTTCATGCATTATGCCCCTATAAATCTTTGGGGTTCTTATTGAACCGGTGTTAATTCAACCCGCCTGTTTTTGGCCCGGCCTTCCTTTGTTTTATTGCTGGCTGCCGGCTTTGAAAAACCATTACCGTGGGTGTTGAGTCGTTGGGGATCAATACCTCTGGAAACGAAATAATCTTTTATCGCTTCGGCCCGTCTTTTAGAAAGGGTTATGTTATACTCTGCAGTTCCGGTATTGTCTGCATGTCCGTCAATCTCGACCTTGAGGTTCGGATTCTTTTTCAATATCAAAACCGATTCATTGAGCATGGGATATGCTTCAGACTTTACTTCTGCGCTGTTAAGATCAAAGAGCACCTTCGCGGCATAGGTCCAGCATCCCCTGGCATCAACCGTGGCTCCCAGAGGCGTATTGGGGCATTGATCCAGATTGTCCGGTACACCGTCTTTATCACTGTCCAAGGGTTTTGGTGCCGCTGCTATGGGCGTAGGCTTAGGAGCAGGTTTGCCCAAAAATATGCTTTCGACAAAACCGGCCAGGCTCGAGGATGTGGCCAGGCTGTCGGCAGTGGATGAAAATCCACAACCGCTTGTTTTGGCAATCTGTTCCAGGATTGCCTTTCCTCCAGGATCATCTCCCACCTGTACCGTATCGATGCAAAGTCTGTCACCGAACTGGCCTTTTAAGGCCTCGGCAGCTTTCACCGGTGCCTGGTCCATATCGACCCCATCGCTAACGATAATGATCGCGATAGGACCCTGGGCCGAATTCAAATCTCCACCGGCAGCGGCGATGGCTTTGGCCAGGGGAAGAGAACTATCCCCACCGGGTCCTTTAACACCGTTTAAGGCTGATTCAAAACCTGAGGTCGAATACGACGTCACCCCATATACCAGCATGGTCGATCTGTCCGGCAAATAGGCAAAGTGGCCGAATGTTCGGAGTGCGCCGTCATATTTTAATTCCGGAAGCGTCTGGTTCATCGCCGTTAAGAAATTTTTGGCAATGGTCGCTTTGGCTTGTCCTTGGTATTTATCCGCCATGGTAGAAGATGTGTCCAAGATCACCACAAAATTGTTCACCTTGGGCACATACTGATTCGCCTGAAACGTATATGGTGTAAAAGCCGGTGCTGTCGTTTGAACCTGCTGGCCTGCACAGCTGATCAGCATGACACTGATTACACCAACAAAGAGCCCTTTAAAAAAATGCTTTTTCATATCCTCCTCCTCTTTTTTCAATCCTTTATAATTATAATAAAATAACCCCCTGTTTAAATTACAGTTCATTGTGCCTATACACATGCACATCGCGCTGTGGAAAGGGTATGCTGATACCCTCGGCGTCGAAGCTTTTTTTAATATTTTCGGTGAGTCCGGAGTAGACACCCCAATAGTTGGCGGCCAATACCCATGGGCGAACCGCAAAATTTACACTGCTGTCTGCCAGTTCGATGAGCATGATCGTTGGGGCAGGATCTTTTAAAATGCGTTCCTCTTTTGCCAAAACATCAGATATCACTTTCTTTGCATGATCAACGTCATCCCCATAACCGATACTGATTACCAGATCAACGCGTCGTGTTCCTTTGGCCGAATAATTCGTAATGTTGCCTGCGGTCATGCTGGCATTGGGTATGATGATTGTTTTATTGTCGGGCGTCAGAAGCTGTGTGGTAAAAATATGAATCGCTTCAACGGTTCCTGCAACCCCTGCCCCTTCAATAAAATCACCGACTTTGAAGGGCCGAAAAATGATCATCAAAAAACCGGCGGCAAAGTTTGCCAACGACCCTTGTAAAGCAAGACCGATGGCGAGGCCGGCAGCACCGATAACCGCGATAAACGACGTGGTTTGTATCCCAAGCTGTCCGAGAGCTGCCAGAACGACAAATGCCAGCAAAGTAATGTAGATGAGATTGGCAACAAAGGAGACGATGGTGGGATCAATCCGTCTTTTGTTCATCACTTTTTCTGTTAAAGTGGTCAACATCTTCGCGATCCATCGACCGACGATAACAACGGCAATCGCCGCAATGACTTTAAGTCCGTAAATGGTTAACAACGCCCATACTTTTGAAAACAAATCCTCCATTTATCACCTCCCTTAATAGATTAAAGTTCACTACATGATTGTTTTGCTGTCTGGGGAAAATTATATTTATGGGATCAGAATATAACCTTTTTAGTACTTAACGCAATATATATGCCATTTGTATCAGAATTAATCACTCTTCGTCACTTTCAGATCAACAAAACCAGAAAGTGATTATATATGTCGTAAAGTCAGTTGGTTATTGGGTTTATAGTTTTCTTGATCTAAGAAGAATAAAAAGTGGGACAGTAAGAGGAAATATCAAATCAATTGTTTTAATATTATCAATATATTAATCCGATTTACATGCTTTTTTGTGATAACTATGCTCGTAAAAACATCATTTTTTTGATCCAAGAATTGTCTCACTCTGATTTCATGAGACAATTCTGTATCAATATTCGTTTATCCACATTTCTCATAAACGATTCATGGTTTCTGCGACGTCTCTATGCTTAGGAGTTTTGGCCCCTGCTTTAGAATAAATTTTTCATCGATGGTTTCCCAGATCCATCCAGAATAACCATAACCACCCACCGGCTTGTTGACAAAAGCACCTTTCCAGGACTCCGATCGCCCCTGATTCACCCCCACGGTACCGAATAATCCAAAAACCATTTTATCCACAGGATGGCAATACGGTTCGCCGACAAGTTCATCACCGAAATTGACGGCCTTGTCATCTCCATAAACAGAAGCTCTCAGTCCATAACGATTTTCCCGGGCCATGCGAAGCGCTTCATCCTTATTCTGAAACGAACAGATATAGCTCACCGGTCCAAAGATCTCCTCTCGCATGCCCAGCATGTCCTGGGTGGCACCCACCACCACCGTGGGATACACCAAATGACCGTCAATACGTCCGCCGAGGACAACCCGAGCGCCTTTATCCACGGCATCCTTTAACTGGGCCTTGATATTTGCTATGGCTCGAGCACTGGCCACCGGTCCCATCTGGGTATCAGGATCAGCAGGATCCCCGATTTTAACTTGACGGCTCAACTCAACAAACCGCTCCACAAAGGCATCATGAAGAGATTCATGCACATAGACGCGCTCCGGGGCCGTGCAGGTCTGCCCGGCATAGATGTATTTGGAAAAAGCGAGTTCTTTTGCCGCAGCCTCCAGGTCGGCCTCTGGAAGAACAATGAAGGGATCTTTTCCCGGTCCTTCGAAAATAAACTTCTTGCCGAATTTCTTAACTGAATTTTGGTAACCAAGCGCATGATCATCGGAACCAAAGAGACATATGGCGGGTATGTTCGAATTTGACATGGCATTTTCGAGGAAACTTCTTCCATCGGCATATTCAAAACAAATGGCGTCGCCGAATATCGGTTTATAAAGGGATTCCAAAAAACGGGAAATATCAGACCCCCTTGTTGCAAATTTCACTTTTACACGATTGCCAACAAGGAATATGGAAATAATGGCTGTGTTCAACCAAGCGCTGCCGTTATACGGCAGCAACAGGGCAATCTCCTGGTCAGGGCGGCAAATGGGCTGTCGTTTGGAAAAAACCGCAACCATCTCCTCAAAACCTCTCAGGTTGTCCAAATTCATGTCCACTTCTATACGACATTCTCTGATGGTAAAGCCGGCATCTTTCACGGCAGTTTCGATCAGTTGATCTCGATTGGCGGATATCGCCTTGATTAATTGATGAACTTTTTCCAGTCTTTTTTCAATCCTTTTCATTTACTTTCTCCTAATCGATAGATTTTGTTTTAATGTGCTCCAAAGGTTCTGAATAAAGACATATGTTTAATTAAACGTCTCGTATTTCTATAACCTAAAGAGAATATTAGGTGTTTTTTGAGGCTTTAACGCTTGCCTCGAATATGAAACAATGGAATCGTGGTTTTAAAAAGTATATTATCCATTTTCAATTTTATCTTAAACACAGATTTTACCATTAACCCAGAAACCATTATTCCAACATTCCATTGTTCTCCCGCTATATACCTGGATGAACTGAGCGAACGAACTTGTACCAAATCCGTTTCAAAAGTCATCCGTTTTTTAAGAGTTCCTTCTTGACCTTAAATTAAAAATGGACGATTAAAAGAACAATCTATTTGAAAAAGGAGAACCCACATGGAGGTTGTGAAAAACTTTTTTAAAAACGACCGGTTCGCGGATCATGTCGGCATCGAACTGCTGGAAGTCTCTGAAGGACGGGCAAAAGCGAAAATGGAGATTAAGGAACATCACTTAAACGGCGTTAATATTGCCCATGGCGGGGCGATTTTCTCCCTGGCTGACCTTGCGTTTGCTGTTGCTTCAAATTCTCACAGAACCGTTGCCCTTAGCATCAATGTGAGTATCTCTTATTTAAAAGCATCTGTTGCCGGTGAAACACTCATTGCCGAAGCAAATGAAGTATCGATCAATCCGAAACTGGCTACGTATGAAGTCCGTGTGACGGACGAAACCAATGATATCATCGCCATTTTTCTGGGAACCGTCTACAGAAAAAAAGATAAGATTTAGGCGATCCTTAATACAAGCTCTTTTTCTGTCTATCGCGATGCTTAAATCTCTTCCCATGTATTTTTACTTTGTGCGATCTTTTTTTAAACCGTTGTCTTGGTCTTGATCTTTAGAAGCGGTGGCAAACATGGCCGCCACTTTATCTCTGCTTATCTTCAGATAGTCCCGATCCTTTGAAAAAATTTCAAGTGTAATGGTATCGTCATATCCGATATTCTTGAGGGCTTTAACAATTTCAGAAAAACTAACGGTCCCTGCTCCAACAGGCAAATGGTTGTCTGCTTCGCCGAGATTGTCGCTTGCATGAATATGGCCGATTCGATCCGGAAACCTCTCTATAAATTTTACCGCTCTTTTTCCCTCAATATCTCCAATGTGGGCATGTCCAGTATCGAGAGTCAGCTTTAGCGTTGGAAATTTTATAAATATTTCAGCAAAATCCTCAGGTTCCACCAGGGAATGGATTTTTGGAAACAAATTTTCGATACAAAGGAGAAGTCCAAGCTGATCGGCCTTTTTTGTAACAGCTTCAAGGCTTTCAAGAGCATATTCTTTTGCTTGATCCATTACAAAGATACCGAGTCCCATAATGTAGCTGGGATGCAGAACCGCCTTGGGGCATCCGAGTTCTGCAGCCACCTCGAGGGACCTTAGAACCTCATTCAGAGAGGTTTTTCTGATGCTGCGGGTCAGATCTGCCGTATAAACAAAGGAGGGGAGGTGGCAAAGAAGTTTCATATTGTGCCGATCAAGGGCTTTAAGGAGTCTTTTTTTCTGCTGACGGATTTTGCTGTAATGCGCCTGTGGCGCGTCCATGGTCAGTTCAAGGTAATCAAATCCGAGGTCTGAAAAGGCCTCAAGTTCTTTAAGGATGGGTCTAACCGGAAAGTTCATAGCGCCATAGATCATTTCTTTGACACCCTCGCCTTTTCATAAGCTGTTTAGAAGCGGATAACCCTATTTTTGTTTTTTCTGTTGCTTTTCTTTTGACGTCTTCATCGGATTATCTGCGGCCGCCTCATAAAATTGCCACCCCCCGCCGAGCGCTTTGTAAAGACGCACCAGGTTTGTGGTCACGGCGCCATCACTTTGAACCAATTCATCCTGAAATGACAACAATGAAAGCTGAGCAATCAGCACGTTGCTGAAGTCCACCAACCCTGCCTGGTATCGATCCCTGGCCAAAAGATCGGCCCGACGGGCGGCCTCCGTGGCCCTGGAAAGGGATTCTCTCCGGCGCTGTTCTTTGGCAAAAGCCACCAGTACATTTTCCACCTCTTCCTGGGCATTGAGTACGGCCGATTCATATTGAATCAAGGCCTGTTCCTGACGGGCGGTCTGCACCTTGATGTTCTGGCGGATGGCGCCCCCATCAAAAATATTCCAGGAAACACCGGGTCCGATACTCCATTTTCGACTGGCCCATTCCAAGAAATCTTTGCTGGAAAGGGACTCAAGTCCAATGGTGCCAAACAACTGGAATTTGGGGAAAAGATCTGCCGTCGCCACGCCGATGCGGGCTGTTTGCGCCGCCAGATTACGCTCGGCTCTCCGGATATCGGGCCGGTTGCGCAACGTTTCCGCCGGCACACCAACCGCTACTATCATTGGCGGTACAGGAATCGGTTTCGTCTCATTAAGTTCTTGATGAAGCGCACCGGGTTTTTGGCCCAAGAGAACCGCCAGCCGGTTTTTAGCCGCCTCCAGCCCGATCTCCAACGTCGGGATTTGGGAACGGCTGCGTTCCAGATTGTACAGGGCTTGCTGCACAGCCAGTTCATCAATGATTCCTGCCTCGTATCGCGATTGATTCAAATCATAGGTTTCCTGTTGAGTTTTGATATTCGCATATGCCGAGGAAAGACGTGCCTGATATGTTCGTACCTCCACATAGTTCAGAGCTACTTCGGCCAACAAGCTCACCAGCACATTGTGCAGGTCCGCCTGGGTGGCTTCAAGATTCGCCTGGGCGGCCTCTATCGAACGCCTTACGCCGCCGAAGACATCCAGTTCCCAGCCTGCATCGAAACCGGCCGCGTAGAGTTTGCTTTCCGTTCCTGTGTCGCTGTTTTCGCTGCTGCGTCTCTTTGTGACTGAAGCGCCAGCGTCTAAGGTGGGAAAAAGGCCCGCCTTGCTGATGCCCCGCAACGCCCTGGCCTCACGAAGCCTGGATTGAGCATCTTTTAACGTCAGATTATCTTTAACGGCGCGTTCTACCAATCTTGAAAGTTCCGGGTCATTCAGCGTGGTCCACCAATGGGCTATCGTTTCGTAATTCAATTTAACCGGTCTTAAGCCGCTCTGGAGTTCGGCATTCCATTTTTCCGGCGCCTTGGGCTCCACGCGGGTATAATTAGGTCCAACGGCTGCACACCCGGCCAAGACCAGAGCAAAGATTATGGAAAAACTCCTCCTTTTAAGGCCGCCGACCGAATTCTTCATTCGTTTGTCCTTTTGCGCATGCATCATCTTTACCTTATTCCACAACATGTTTGTCTCTCTTTTTTGCTCGCCAAGCATGGCCCTTTTCGCGGCCTGTTTGAAAGGCATAGTAAAGGGCCGGAATCAGAAAAATGCCCACCAGGGTCGCCGCCAGCATACCGAAAAAGACCGTGGTACCGATGGCTCGGCGGCTGCTGGCGCCCGCACCGGTGGCGATCACCAAAGGCGCCACCCCGAGGATAAACGTAAAGGCGGTCATCAGCACCGGGCGAAAGCGGATTTTTGCCCCTTCAATGGCGGCCTTTTCCACGGAATATCCCTGTTCTCTACGTTCCTTGGCAAATTCTACGATCAGTATGGCGTTCTTTGCCGCCAGGCCCACCAGCAGAACCAGACCAATCTGAGCATAGATGCTGAGGTTAAGCCCTAATATCCACAAACCAGCCAGCGCTCCCAGGCTGGCCACCGGAATTGACAAAATGATGGACAGGGGGATATTCCAGCTCTCGTATTGTCCCACCAGGAACAGATAGCCAAACAGCAGGGCTAAAGCAAAAAGGAATGAAACCTTGCCGCCGGCCTTGCGTTCCTGAAAGGACATGGACGACCAGTCAAAGGCATAGCCAGATGGGAGAGTCTTGGCTGCCAGCCGCTCCATGGCCGCCATAGCCTCTCCCGAGGAAAAGCCCGGCGATGCGTTGCCGTTAATCTGTACACTGGTGAACTGATTATAACGGTAAACGATTTGCGGAGCCAGGACCGTAGTCAGGGTGATCAGGCTTTTCAAGGGCACCATTTTATCGTCGTTGCTGCGGACATACAGCCGGCTGATGTCATCCACCGCATCCCGATATCTGGCCTCGGCCTGAACCTTGACCTGATAGGTCCGTCCGTAAAGGTTGAAATCGTTGACATAACCCGAACCGAGGTTTTTATTCAAGGTGTCAAAAACCCGGCTGACCGGCACCTTGAGAGTCTCGGCACGCGTGCGGTCAAGATTCACGAAAATCTGAGGCGTGTTGGCCGTGAAGGTGGAAAATACCCGCATCAGGGTCGGGTCCTGGTTGGCAGCAATGACCAGGGACCGGGTTACCGCGGCGATATCCCGGGGAGACTGATCTTCAAGGGCAAGGAGCCGGA
>JAOUGB010000615.1 GCA_029857875.1 Desulfobacteraceae bacterium
CGCAAAGGGCTTTCTTAATGCTGTTCGTCGTAAGCCGTCGGAACACAATCTCATCGATGATGATCATGCCAGGATATCGGCCCAGATGTGTAGCATCGGGGGATAAAAGAAGGGATGTGTGATAAGTTGACAAAAAAAAGCCTGGGCCGTATCAGTGGGAGGCTACATTTTCTCGCACAATTCATCGGTTTACGACCCAGGCAAATGAGATGACTTCATCTAAAAGTTTTTGTTGCGTTTTGGGTTTGCTAACAGAATTAAAAACACGAATCAAGGATTTTTTTGATCTCGAACGATTTTTTATGAAATTTTTAGGTGTTCACCTCTTTTTATAAGCTTTCGAGCTTTTCTCCTTAAGAAAAAATTGTAAAATCCCACCAAAATTCCTTCCGGAAGAAATACAAGTACCAGGCACAAAAAAATACCGTATGCAATAATGTGATATTGTTTGGCAACATGGAGTGCTTCGGAAATAAAGGTGAGAATTCCGGCTCCGAAGAGAGAACCCCAGAGACTTCCCATCCCGCCGACGATGACCATGGTCACCACCTGGATAGAATAATAGAAGTCGTAAGAACTGGGACTGATAAACGTAATATAATGGGCATAAAGACTGCCGGATATGGATGCGAACATGGCACTTAAAACAAAAACCTTTACTTTATAATCGGCCGTGTTGATACCCAGGGAGTTTGCGGCTGTTTCACTGCCGTGGACAGCGCGAAGTGCTCTGCCCACTCTGGAATTGAGAAGATTTCTGGCAGCCAGCATGGAGAGAAAAACAAAACTCCAGATCAGATAAAAATTTTTAAGGTCGTTATCAAATGTCAGTCCCCCGATGGCCAGCTGAGGAATGCCCATTAGACCGTCATGACCGCCGGTGAACTGTTCCAGCTCACCCATAAGGATATTGACAATGATGCCAAACCCCAATGTGGCCATGACCAGATAGTGCCCCCGAAGCTTTAAAGACGGGTATCCGATTAAATATGCAATCATCCCCGTTGCCAGCATGCCAACAAGCATCGCAGGCCATAAAGGGAATCCGTAATTAACGGTCAGAATTCCTGAAAAGTATGAACCAAGGCCATAAAAGGCGGCGTGTCCCAATGAAATCTGTCCGGCAAACCCGATGAGAAGATTCAAACCCACCACCACAATGGTGTTGAGACCAATCACATTCAGAACGATAAAGTAGTATTTGCTCTCCACAAACACCGGCAGGATAACGATGATAATGGCTAATGCAACGAAGCCGAAGATATCTTTATGTTTAAAAAATACGTCCATAATTTTTATGTTTTAAAAACTAAATTGAGCGATTGTCGAGGTTGCCACATATACAAGGAAGATGTCGTTCCGCTATAGTCAACTATGCGGGACGGCATCTGACGCAGTAGATGTGGTAAGATCGGCAATCCCGAAGGGTTTCAAATTTTAAAAAATAAAAATCAAGATAATTCATTAAAAATAAAAGATATTTTATCCTATTTTAAAATTTGAAACGCTCAGTTTAGTTAAATTTTTTCCGACTCCCCATACCCCATTATCCCTGTGGGTTTTAAAAATAAAACCAAAAGAAGAACGAAAAAGGCAATGGCATCTTTATACTGAGACGATATCAAACCTGCTCCTAAAGATTCCAAAATACCTAAAACAATTCCGCCCAATATCGCGCCGACAAAGTTTCCGTATCCGCCAAGAATCGCTGCGGCAAACCCTTTCAATCCCAGCATGATTCCCGTATCATAGGATGTCGTGGAAATGGGTGCGATGATCATTCCGGCCACAGCTCCCAATGCGCCGCTGAAGGCAAAGGATAAAAGGATCATACGATTCACACAAATGCCTGCCAGAGCCGCCGCCCTTCGATCGACGGCTGTCGCCCGCATGGCTTTGCCCATCAATGTGTTTTTGAAAAAATAACGCAGCATCAGCATGACCAGTATAGTGATTCCAACAACCCAAATGTGCTGGGGAACGATGGTCGCCCCACCCAGAAGATGAATTGGGTTTTCACCGGAAAATGAAGGGACGCCGACATTATCGGTGCCCCAGACTTCTTGGGCGGCGCCCCTGATAATTTCCGAAAGGCCAATGGTCAAAAAAATAAGAATGATAATTTCTTTTGACCGGGCATGCCGTATGGGGCCGATTTCTATCAAGGCGCCGATGAGAGCGACACCGGTCATGGATATGAAAAATGAGATGATCAGGTTGACCTTGAAAAGAACCACCAGAGAGTACATAAACATCCCGCCAAGGGATATAAATTCACACTGGGCAAAATTAACGATTCCGGTGGCATTATGGATGATGTTAAACCCCATGGCCACAATGGCGTAAATGGCCCCAATGGTCAAACCGGTGATAATATACTGAGCAATTTGCTGGGTAAAATC
>JAOUGB010000050.1 GCA_029857875.1 Desulfobacteraceae bacterium
CTCAGAATTTGCATCGGTTGCTTTTAATCTTTTAGACAAGGAGATTAGTAATGTCCAGGAATTTGAAAACGGATATTATATTCTTCAGCTTGTTGATAAAATTCAACCCAAGATACCCGAATTTGACAAGGTCAAGGAAAAGGTGAAACTTGAGTTAATTAAAGAAAAACAGGGCGAAAAAGCAAAAGCGGATTCAGAAACATTGTTAGCTGCATTAAAAAGCGTCAAAACCATGCATACTGAAAGCAAAAAATTTAACCTGACGCCGAAAACCACCGGCTTTTTCAAACGTAATGGTTCAATCCCTGAAATCGGTTTTGAACGTGATATTGCTGAAGTTGCCTTTCAGCTCACAGACAAAAAACAATTCCCGGAAAACGTTATAAAAGGTTCAAAAGGGTATTATGTTATTCAATTCAAAGACAGAAAAATATCGGATCCTGAAAATTTCAGCAAAGAAAAAGAAGAAATAAAGAATAGACTGCTGGCGCAAAAAAAGTCCAGCATTTTTGATGCACTGCTGGCGCAAATCAAAAGCAGAAGCGAAATCACAATTAAGGAAGGGTTTTTAGAGTAAAGAACCCTGCCCATCTAAGATCCCGCCACCCGGTGGAGAACCAGGCATTGTTTTTCCCATTTTGGGATTTATAGGGGTCAGCCTCCGCTCATGGATATCTGAGGAGGTGAGCTTTAACTCCTCACTGTTCCTCATCCCTCCTCTTGCCATCAGTTCAAAATTCCACCGGTTTCTTGGCTTTGATGTTCTAAAAAATAACCTCATCAACAATTTCTTTCTCGATAATGTTCCAGTGATAAGACGGACTGGCCCTAAAAAGTTTTTTCAACATTGGGGTGTCACACGGATTTCGGAAATCCGGATCTATGTTATTTTTGATGAAATTAAAAAAAGCCAATAGGTGGACTCTTCAGCGTAAGACCAAACTACGGAAACCTTCTTGAAACGCGTCTCAAAGAACCTGAAAAAAGCGAACCTCCGAAGAATGGTCTACGACTTCAGTTTTGGTTCGTTAGGATGATTCCGAAAAATATTTTCCAGACCTGCTCCTCTGTATTGGCGTTGCTTAAAATTAAGGGCACGAAACTTGAGTAAATAAGTTTTTACAGTAAAAACTCTCCGTCCCTTTATTTTTTTTTGTTTGGATATTTCAGTATTAACGAAATATTGCCGATATCGATTTAATAACAACCTATAATATTATTTTTCAACTTATAAGGTCAAATGTGTATAATCGGAGTTTAAAAACAAACATTGCTGTTCAACAATTCATTTTAATGGAGAAGAGAAGGTTTAGTATTGGTTATAATTTATATTTAAAGGTTTATAAATTTTACCCTGTTTCTGTAAAGGTCACCCGGGCCCGGGGATTACATATAGAGCAGGGCTGAAAAGGACTTAAGAATGAATTGTGTTTTTGCCAAAACTATATACACCGGTCAATCGCTAAATGAAAACGCTTTTCTGCAAATCAAAAACGACCGGATCGCCGGGATTTCCAAAACGGCCCAAGGTAGGCTTTTAGGAAAATTTGACGTCATTACGCCGGCATTCATTGATCCGCACAGCCACATCGGCATCAATCGTTCCGGAGAGCCGAATGATCAGGGGGAAGTCAACGAGAAGATGAATACCTTTCCGGTTATTTCCGACGTCCTCGATTCATTGCAGATGGACGATTGCGCCTTCAGAGACGCAATCGAGATGGGGGTGTTGTATTCGTGTATCGTTCCGGGAAGCGGTAATATTCTTAGCGGCAGGTCTGCGGTCATTCGCCACTGGGCCAAACACAGCACCGGCGCCCTGGTCTCAAGGGCCGGGATCAAGGCGGCCCTGGGCTACAATCCGATGTCTACCAAAGACTGGCAGGGAGAACGACCCTCCACCCGCATGGGGGTCATCGGTCTTCTCAGGGGACAACTGGATGAAGTGCGTCAAAAGATGGAAACCCAGCGCCGGGCCAAGGGAAAAAAGAAAGAAGAAATTATTTTTTCAGCGACTCAGGCGGTTTTTAAAGATATTCTGGAGGGCAAAGAGACGCTGCGGATTCATGCCCATAAAATTGACGATATTGCAGCCATGCTTCGTCTTGTGGATGAATTCAAGCTCAGGGTAACGGTCGAGCATGCCATGGATGTGTACCGTCCGGATATTTTAGGCGAATTGAAAAAAGCCGGTATCCCGGTCGTTTACGGACCGATTGACAGCATTGCATCCAAGGTGGAACTCAAGCACAAAAACTGGAAAAACATCCGTCATCTCCTGAACTCCGGGGTGCAATACGGACTGATGACCGACCATCCCGTAATTCCCGCCAGAAATCTTTTGATGCAGACCCGCTGGTTCATCCGCGCCGGCCTGTCAAAACAGCAGGCCATAGAGCTGATTTCCCGGTGCAACGCCGAAATCTTAGGCGTTGATAGAATGCTCGGCACGCTTCGGAAAGGCCGATGGGCATCCTTTGTCTGTTGGAACGGTGATCCTTTCGACCTGACAAGATACCCGGTAGCTGTATTTGCCGAAGGATCGCAGGTATATCCGTTTTAGATCTCCTTCAAGCATTTAAAAGGAGAAAGAGCAGTGAGAAAAGTAGCTGTTTTAACAATAGTATTTTGGTATGCAGCTTCTCGAAGCGATCTTTACCCTCTCCCGCGAGGAAGTCTTCAAGCTCGTTCATGAAGGTACGCTGAACAAGTCCGCGTTGGATGCCCACGATTATGTCTATGACATCTTTCCGGGGATCGAAAGAGAATAGCGATCGACGGTGGGACAAGATGATGTAACTTTCAATATCTAAATATAACTTTTTCGGCATCTATGAGACCGGTTATTCCCCGATGATTTTTACAAGGACACGTTTGCGTCTCCTACCGTCGAACTCTCCGTAAAATATCTGCTCCCAGGTTCCAAAATCAAGCCGGCCTTCTGTTATCGCCACAACCACTTCACGGCCCATGATCTGTCTTTTCATATGCGCATCTGCATTGTCCTCTCCCACATTATGCCTGTACTGTGAAACCGGTTCGTGGGGCGCAAGTTTTTCAAGCCAGATTTCGTAATCATGATGGAGACCGGATTCATCGTCATTTATGAACACAGAGGCCGTAATGTGCATGGCGTTAACCAGCACAAGCCCCTCTCTGATACCGCACTCCTTGAGACAAGCATCCACCTGAGGCGTAATATTGATAAGCGCGCGCCGGGTCGGCACATCAAACCACAATTCTTTTCGATACGTTTTCATGGCCTATTCCTCCGCAAATATTTTTATCAATTTCAAGATAGTCCTTTCTGTTTTTCTTTGCAACATTATATAATTTTAGGTTCAGATGTACACAACCAGCCAAATTTGATAAGGTAGATATTAAAATGGATACCCAAAAAATATGATAACGCAAAAGAGAAAAAAATTTGTTACAGCGGTTGTATCCAATAAAGCAGGAGAAATTTTTGATCTTGATGGATATGCGGCTGTGGGAATGGCCGGTTCTTCTTTGGTTCCTTTGACATTGGATGACACCATCCAAATCCCTTTTGGGGGAGAGCTTATGTTGATGCCGGACAGGAAGCCTTTGCTGTATAACATTAAAAATCACCGGATAGAAATACTAACGGAAAATCCTTACACCCCCGGCGAATCGATCTTTCCGGTGGCTGCATTTAATTCCCCCGGATATGTCGTCTCTTTTGTAAGTGCTTTTAAAGAAAATAAAAATGCCGGCGTTCTTCCCCTGTTTTCATACGGTGCCGTAGGATGGCACAATGGCAAATTCAGAGCAGCCGTTATACGTGTAGATAGGGAAAGACGGCAAGACTTGCGCCTGATGAAAGCCGAAGATGTCGTTGTGGGAATCAGAAAAATTCAAAAAGAAATGCCGGATAACCGGCTTGTAAAGCACCTTGAAAAATGCGCCATGAAATACGGCTGTCCGGCTGCCAAGAATTTTTTTCTGGGAAGATACGAGGCTCCTCTCCCGACCTCTCCGGGCTGTAATGCACGCTGTCTCGGCTGTTTGTCCCTTCAAAAAAACAGTGAAATTCCACACAGCCAGGACAGAATCGATTTCAAACCATCTTCTAAAGAAATTGCTGACGTCGCACTTTGTCACATCAAGCGAGTTAAGCAAAGCGTTGTGAGCTTTGGTCAGGGATGTGAAGGAGATCCTTTGCTGGCCGCCGATGTCATCGAGCCCGCCATAAAAGAGATACGATCCAAAACAAGGCAAGGCACCATCAACATGAATACCAACGGAAGCATGCCTGAAATTCTGAAAAAGTTGTTCGCCGCAGGTCTCGACAGCATTCGAATCAGTCTCAACAGTATCAGGAAAAACTGCTATGATGCCTATTTTCGACCCATAGGGTATACATTTGTCGATGTCATAAAAAGTATCGAGCTTGCACTTAAAAATAAAAGATTTGTATCTATCAACTACCTCAATTGCCCCGGGTTCACAGACACACCGGAAGAAGTGGAAGCTTTGATAAATTTTATTTACCAGCACCCCATAAATATGATCCAATGGCGAAACCTGAACTTTGACCCGCTAAGATATTGGAAGTTTATGTCTGCTGCCGCTGAGCTTGGGACGCCGGTGGGAATGCATCGGGTTATTCGGCAGGTGAAAGAATCTTTTCCGGATGTAAAACACGGCTACTTTAATCCGCCAAAGGAAAAATTTTAATTTATGAAATGGATTGAAGCAAAAGTCATTTTTGATTCCAAAGACAAGCAATTGGCTGTAGATCTCATATCCAATCTGTTCTATGACCTTGATCTTACAGGCGTCGTTATCGAATCACCGGAGATTGAATCTCTGGAAGATTGGGGAGGCGATGCCATCATACCCGAAGAATATGCGGTCATCGGTTATCTCCCCTGCGATGACAAATTAGAAAAAATGCGGAAATTCGTTGAAGAAAATTTGTCACGGCTCGAAAAAACAAACGGAATTGGATGCAAAATTATCTACTCTGATATGAATGAAGAAGATTGGGCTCAAACATGGAAAACTTATTTTCGGCCTGAAAAAATCACAGCAAATATTGTCATAAAACCCACATGGCGTGAATATATTCGAGAGCATGATGAAATCGTACTTGAAATCGATCCGGGAATGGCCTTTGGAACCGGAACCCATCCCACGACTCGGATGTGCATTGCCATGATAGAAAAATATCTGAAAAAGAGCAGCACCTTTCTGGATATAGGAACCGGTTCGGGGATCCTTATGATTGCCGCCGCAAAGCTTGGCGCAATCAAGGTTTGGGGAACGGACAACGATAATGTCGCTTTGGATACCGCCTACAAAAACTTAATACAAAACAGAATATCAGAATCGAGTTTTAAAATTCTGGCCGCCGATCTTGTTGATCAGATAACGGAACAGTTTGATCTTGTTGCGGCAAACCTAACAACCAAAACGATTTTAATCCTTCTTGAAGATGTCAAGAGGGTATTGGTTCAAGACGGCATTTTTGTCTGTTCCGGTATCCTTGAAACAGATAAGGATGAGGTTTTAAAAAAAATGAAAGATCTGGGTTTTGAACGCGTTGAAATCCTGGTAAAAGAAGAGTGGATTTCAATCGCTTGCCGTTCAAAGAGACAATAAAATGAGACCTGAATGTCCCGAAAAATCACAGGTCGTCATTATCGGCAGCGGCATTATCGGTGCCGTCATCGCCTATTACCTGACCCGAAAGGGGATAAGCGATGTGCTCGTTCTGGAGCAGGGTGAAATCGGTTCTCAAGGCGCCACCTCCGCCTGCCTGGGGGGTTTGAGAACCCAGTTTTCTACTGCCGTGAACATCCGGTTCTCATTGATTTCAAGAAGAGTGTATCAACGGTTCAAAGAAGAATTCGGGGTTGATCCCGGCTTTAAACCTTACGGCTACCTGTTTCTGGCAACAACACCAAAACAGTGGAAGGTTTTCAAAAGCACGTCTCGCATGATGAAGGTGTTGGATGTTCCCGTTGAATCACTTTCACCTCAAGAGGTTTCCCGGCGCTGGCCGTTTATCCGGGTCGATGATCTTTCAGGCGGATCTTATACCAAAGAAGACGGCTTTTATAGTCCCATAGAAATCCTTCAGACCTATGTCAAAAAGGCCCGTCAGGGCGGCACTGTTTTTATGGAAAAAGTTCAGGTTACCGGCATCTCGATTAAAAACAATAGTGCTGTTGGTATACAAACAAAAGACGGACACAACATCAAAGCGGGTATTGTTGTTAATGCAGCCGGCCCTTGGGCCGGTCGAGTGGCCTCCATGGCCGGACTGGAGTTACCCATAGGTCCTTTAAAGCGCCATCTCTTTTTTACCGATACCTTTCATGAAATTCCGGATATCTTTCCCATGGTGATCGATGTTGATTCCGGATGGTACATGAAGCGAGAGGGTCGGGGACTTATTCTGGGTGGACCCACGGGCAGCAAATCCTTCAGCCAGCATGTCGATTTCGATGCCGAGGAATGGACAGCCGAAAAGTCGATAAAACGCATTCCCGCTCTTGAGCGCGCAAAAATTATACGGGGCTGGGTGGGGCATTATGAAATGACGCCGGATCATCATGCGGTCATCGGTGCATTTCCGGAACTTCGAAATTTTATCTGCGCTGCCGGTTTTTCCGGCCACGGATTCCAGCACGCACCTGCAACCGGCATGATCGTTGCCGAACTCATCGCAAACGGCAAGCCCGAAACCCTAGATATTTACTCTTTACGACCGACACGCTTTAGGGAAAACGATCTGAGCCATGAACCGATTACGGCATTTCGGGAGTAGTTTCGGTCAATAATCTTCTCTAAGCAAATGCACATTCCCGATACGGACATTTTTCAGACCGGCCTTTTCAGCAACCGCCTTACAGCGCAGGGCATGGGATTTGGACGTTGTGGGAAGGTCGTTGAGATAAAACTGCGGGTAAAACGCCAGCAGGCTGTAAGGAATCTCCGGGTTGAGGGATGAAATAAACGCAGCGATTTTTTTGACTTCAGGTTCATCCACATACCCGGGAACAAGCAGCGTGCTGGCAATGAGAAACGGCGGCTCGGGTCTTTGATCTGTCCACTTGGCTAACATTCGAAAATTATCCAAAGTCTTTTGGTTTGTTACGCCGCAAAGAGCAAGATGAATGCCCTCATCCCAGGCCTTTAGATCAAACTTTATACAGCCCCCGGATCTTAAAGACAGATCCGCCATCATGGTAAGAAACGGTGGCTGCATTGAACCGTTGGTCTCCCAGCATATTCGCAGAATGCGATGACCAGCATATTTAAGAGCCATTTTGGATGTTTTGATGGCATGGAGAATCTGAGGAGTGGGGTCACCGCCAAAATAGCAGATACAGTTGGTCTTTTGGTCCACCGCATGAGCGAGTTGTTTTGCAGTAAGCTTTTGAGAGTAAAACGTCTTGGTCTTAAAATGGTAGTTTTGACAGTACAGACAATTAAACCCGCAGGCATTATAAAATACTGCCAAATTCTTATAACCGTATTCAGGGCCTTTGGTAGCCGCATATCTGGGATATCCGCAGCCCGTACCTCCCGGGCAGACAAAGTCCCCCACACAGTTGGTGGGAAGGGGATCATAATAGTAGGACAGGTTCCCCTCATGCGGTCTCCCGCCGGAAATTCGGCTGTTTCGAACCCGTCGAAGTCCACAAAAGCCGACGCTGTTTTCAGGAATTTTACAGTCATGGACACACAGGCCACAGGTAACGCCGTCTACTGCATTCGGAGGATTCTCCGGAAGGCCATAGGCCCTTCGGCTGCGATCATGAACGGCCTTGATTTGCGGCCAGACATTGTCGAAATGCGCCCGGATACAATCGGCGCAAAAGCCGATGGTGTTGGATATGTTTTTTGCGCTTTTATCGCAGGAATTGCATTTACCCATAACAATATGAATTATAATTGATATTTTATGGGATTTCAATTAACAATATTTGGAGATTTATAAGATAACAAACACTCGAACCCTGGAACCCTTTCTCCCAACTAATCGGGAGAAGAACCACATTGGTTTGATGAATTTAAGCTTTCTCTTTTTTTGCATCTGTCTTATGGTTTTTCCCATATACGCCATCGACGCCGTAAGAGCCGAGATATTGATGATCGATATTCAAACAACCAAACAACGATTGCAGGATCATGTAAAAATGCTGACGATCACCATCGGTGAACGGAGTGTTTTATTGCCCGATAATCTTGAAAAGACCAGAGCCTACATCGAAAAATTCTACCAGGATATCGGTGTTGCGGTGCACTGTGAGCCATATCCGTATGGGAATTTCACAGTTTCAAACGTCGTGGCTCAAGTTTCTTTCTGCGAAAACCCCACGAAATATTATCTTGTTGGTGCCCATTATGATTCAGTGGCCGGAACAGTGGGTGCTGACGACAATGCCAGTGCCGTTGCGGTTCAACTGGAGACGGCTCGTCATTTGATGATGCTGAAAGATCACCGCGAGCTGAATCTGGCAGTAAAGTTTGTCTCGTTCCCTCTCGAAGAACCGCCGACGTTCGGTACCCGGCACATGGGGAGCAGTGTTTACGCCCACAATGCCTGGAAATCAAAGGAACAGATCGACGGTATGATCTGCCTGGAGATGGTCGGTTATACCTGTCATGATGAGGGCTGCCAGGATTATCCCTTTCCATTGATGTTTTTCGACTACCCCAAACAGGGAGACTTTATCGGCATTGTTGGCAATTTTAAATCCAGAAAATTTACAAATGATTTATTTGAGGCATTTGGCAGGAATCCGGATCTTCCTGTGGTCAAGCTTACTGTTCCAGCGGGAGGCTTCTTGCTTCCTTCTGTTCGACTCAGCGATCATTCTTCATTCTGGCACAGAGGTTACAAGGCTGTCATGGTGACCGATACGGCCTTTTACCGGAACCCCCATTATCACCGGATTTCGGACACTATGGAAAAGCTGGACTATGCCTTCATGGCCGAACTGGTAAAGAGTTTGCTTCTATATTTTTGTTCCCACTCCAAGTCATAAAATATAATAAAATGATCGTTCTTAGGCAGTGTGTGCCTCAATTACTGGTGGATGGAAGCATTTTTTTTAAGTTTTTACTATAAATACTGCCATAAAAGCGTTTTAAGTATTGACTTTCTGTTTTTGTTCCTGCATCTTCAAAACAAGCAAAGGTTATTAGGCATGAACAATAACAAACAAAGGGAGGGAACAAATGACAAAAGCTGAATTGGTCGAAAAGATAGCTAACGATGCGGGTATTTCAAAGGTTGCAGCTAAAAAGGCATTGGAATCATTTCTTGACGGTATTAAAATAGGCCTGAAGAAAAAAAACAGCAGAGTAACTTTAGTCGGTTTTGGAACATTCAAAAAGGTCTATCGAAAAACCCGAATGGGACGTAATCCCCAGACAGGTGAAAAAATCAAGATTAAGGGCAAAAATACTGTTACTTTTAAGCCGGGGAAAAATCTTCAGTAGATTCCAACGGGCTTACGCCCGTGGCACTTTGTAAATGTATTAATCAATTTTATCTTTGGCATTCACCCACGGGCTCACGCCCGTGGTCCTCTGCCAATTATTGATAGAAAATTTTCCGTAGTATTTTTTATCGTCTTCTACGGGGCAAATTCATCTCACAGGATTTGCCCTTTTTAATCGAGCGGTAGCGTACGAACTGTGGTACCCAAAACTTTCACTCAATCCTTTGCTTTTACCCGGACAAGTTCATGGCGTTAACTGCTAGAAAATAGGTATAATCACCATCAACACCGGCAGCACGATTAGTGTCAGTGAGACACCGACTTTCAGATAATCGATAAAACGGTAGCCGCTAAAAATACTGCTTTCCATTCAATGTAGCCATAGGCTTCTTCTATGGTTAGACATTTAGTTAAAACCATGATGGCAGCAC
>JAOUGB010000616.1 GCA_029857875.1 Desulfobacteraceae bacterium
AAATGCAAGTTTTTTTTCACTGGTCGCACCTCCTGTTTGAAGATTGTTGTGGAACTTTCATCTTACAGTGGTGTGCCCTGTGAGATCAATTTAGTAATCTGATCTCTTATACGAGCGTGAGCAAAGCATTCTCTGCTCATTCCTTTATTGACGCTGTTCTTCGTGGCCTGCATTGTCTGGTTGGCTATCGGTGTAAAAGGCAAGAAAAAAACGGCGCTCTTGGCGCTGAACGTGTGCTGGTGGTTTGGGGCTTTTATTTCAGCGTACTTTGTATGGCTCACCTGGCAAGAAAGAGCATACTCTGAAAATTGGGCTGCCATCGGCTTTTTGTTTTGTTCCGTGCCTTATATTTTGATTACGGGAGTCATGGTGAGTGTTGAACTCTTTTGTATTCGAAAATGGCACGGTGGCAAAACCAGGCCGATCAAGTGGACGGCCGCAGGGTTGCTCGTTTATTTGCTTTCTCAGATGATTACCGGAATTCTCTCTGCCTGACCAGAGGGGATTAGACAAGACTGATGCCCGTCAAAAAGTGATAATTTTCATTTTTCACTTAGGTCAACTATTACATATTCGTCAAGATAGGATTAAAAATATGCAGCTTCGACCAATCGGAATTATACACTCCCCGCATACGACAAAGGATGCTTGTCCGATTCAACCCATCTACTCTGAGGGTGCGGAGGGGAGAGTCGAGGTATTCAAGGAATACGCCGCCGGCCTTAAAGACGTTGAAACGTTCTCGCACATCTATCTTTTGTACTTGTTCGATCAGGCTGGAGAAATCAAATTGGTAAGGTCTACGTTCCTTGACGATGAACCTCATGGCGTCTTTGCTTCACGGCATCCTTGCCGTCCGAACGGGATCGGTATGTCTATCGTTCGATTGGAGCGTCGGGAGGGCGACACCTTAATCGTAACTGGCGTTGATGTTTTGGATGGGACGCCGTTGCTGGACATCAAGCCGTATATTCCGCGGTTCGACATCGTCGACTCTGCATCGGATGGTTGGGTGGGTAAACAGCCGTGGAGGCCAAAGCCGAGTGGGCGGGAGTAGAAAGGAAAAAAGGCGAACCATTCATTTGAGGGGGAATATTGGGGTATTGATATATTGATAAGATTTCTAATTAAATGCGGAACATCTCCCGATTAGTTGCAGTTAATTAGGGTAAAATAAGTGGGTCATCTCCAATTGAGACAGCGTTATCCCAAAGGATCCAAGGGGTCAAGGATTCAAGGGTTCGAGTGAGATACTAAAGAATTACAAAGATTTTAAGTCTGTTGTGTCTATTCCTTTTAATACCTGTCTTGTTAAATAATACTTCGCAATAAAATCTGACTTAATGAAATGAAATTTTATTTAAAAGGATAAACAGAAGGACATGGAAGAAAGACATGGTAGAAATCGAAAGAATGTTAAAGGTGCTGATAAAGTCTTTAGAAAACAAACCCTTGAATCCTTGACCCCTTGGATCCTTGGACCCTCTTCTCCAACTAAATTGGAGAAGAACCTTAAATGCTAACAAAATGAAAAATGGGGATCGGTCCACAGGAACATATTGATATAATATATAAAACATTTAATATTTACATCAAACAAGGGAACAATAAATAATACCGCGAAGAGGCTTTTGTCATTTTTCCCAAGATGAGGGTGCAGCTCATCTCGTGTCCGTTGAGGCTTTTGGAGCGACGAATGTCGATGTCAATCGCTGTCGAAAGGGAGTACCAACATGGCCAGAAAATCCTTTCCTCTGTCCAAGGTCTATAGCTTGCTCGAGCCGGGGCCGGTCGTCATGGTCACGACCGCCCGCGGCGGGCGCCCAAACATCATGACCATGTCGTGGCACACCATGATCGAGTTTGAGCCGCCGCTAGTGGGTTGCGTCATCAGCAATCGCAACCATTCCTTCGGCCTGTTGAAGGCAACCAACGAATGTGTTATTAACATTCCCACAGTGGAGATAGCTGAAAAGGTCGTGGGTTGCGGCAATTCGTCGGGTGCGAACATAGACAAGTTCGAGACGTTTTGCCTCACGCCCAAGCCTGCTGCGAGAGTCGGCGCACCTCTCATCGAGGAGTGCTTTGCAAATCTCGAGTGCCGGGTCGCCGACACAAGGATGGTGGCCAGGTATTGTTTATTTGTCGTTGAAGTCATCAAGGCATGGATTGACCCTACAGTGAAAAATCCGCGGACGATTCATCATCTTGGGAGTGGCAACTTCATGGTTGCCGGTGAAAAGATCAAGCTAAGGTCAAAGATGAAGTAGTGCCAGGACGCTTCTCCTGCCTGCCCTCTGATTTGGTTAAGATAATCGAGCATTTTGGCAGTACGGCTGTCCCCGGCCTCTCGGCCAAACCTATTGTGGACATTCTGGTCGAGGTAAC
>JAOUGB010000618.1 GCA_029857875.1 Desulfobacteraceae bacterium
AGCGTAACTTTGGGTGCGGCTGGATCTTATGTATTCGATATTGAATTCACAACAGAAGCAAAATCGGGGTTATCCGGAACATCGAATTTAACGCCGTCAGCAACATTAATCGTAACCGCTGAGAGCCCTTAATGAGAGAGTAAAAATGGCCGCCACCACGATAAGAGTGGCATATGCTCTATTTTTTTTTTCATTTAGCATGTGGATTGTAATACTCTTGTCCGTTTGTTTTCAGAATGGCAGATGGGCAAATCCAATACAGTTTCCAAGTTACACCTTTTTGGGTATGTTTATCGGTTCAGCCATCGCTTCTTCAGTTGCATGTATGATTATCGGATTTGAATATCTTGGGTTGGGAAGCGAATTCACCAGGAGGGCAAGGACTTTCGGCAAAACGAGGAGCGCGAATGTTCGTCTTCGAAAAGCTTCAATTGGCGGTTCGAAGAGTTTGAGCGGCGACTACTACGTATTAAGAAATTTCGAGGATGAATTAGAAGATTTGAATCTCCTTGTACTCATTAACAAGAAGAAGCATGAAAAACTACGGGTAAGCGTAAGAAATGAACCCTGCCAACCAGATGAAACACTGATTGTCATCAATTCCTCCGATACAGATCCAGCACAAAGACATTCTTAAGCCCTTGTATTTCGAATATTAAGAACCGATTTTTCTTGCTTGACCCCTTGATTTTTCAATGCAAGAAAAGTCCTACGAGAAAAACTTTTAGGTGCTCATAGCCACCCTAAAGAATTGGGAGATTTCTTGCAACCTTTCCGCGAATTTGCAAACTTCCATTTGCGAGTTTCTAGAATCAATGAGATTAAACGCAATAAGAAGGAAAGCGACTTTCCACCTGAGCGGCATAACGCAGACGGAAACGTTTGTAACAATCTGATCCGATTAAATAATTATTGTTAATCGCATCGAAGTTTTGCTTTGTTTTTTCGGTTGAACAGATATGAAAAAGCGCTTCAGAAGAAATTGTAAAATCCTTGAGCTGATTGAGAAATAGTTGGAGAGCGTTTTGGTTAATGAACTAGAATAAGTGGGCTTGGTGCGTAAGTTGACTTTGAACAAACATTGGGATATCGAGCCTTGTTCGGGCATTGAATGCCATCTGAGTGTGGTGGTTGAGTAGGTTTTTGTGTGTAAGCTGATTCTCGTCTTTGCTTAGGAGCTTTACCGCAGTTCTTCAACCTCAACAACTTCTAATTGAATTCCTGAACTTGTCTTTGACGTGGGACTTGAGGATAAGCCTCCTTCAACACATGCATGCTCATTTATTTTGATGTAGCCTGATGCCTGTAGCGATCCAGTTACGAGTGAGCTTGATCCAACGTCAACATTACCTCCGGAGATCAAGTTGCCATCAATTACTGTGTTAGCGCCTATGGTGACGTCCTTTGAGGCTTCTATTTTTCCGTGGATTTTGCAGTTATCGCCTATCCTTAGATTTCCTCTGATTTGCAGACTCTTGTTTATAATAGAACCAGATGGGACCTCTGCGTCTCCAATAGTGGTTATTTCGTTGCTTTTCTTATCACCTTTCGCCAAAATTTCGTCGGGGATTTCTGCTGGAATATCAAACGTTACCTCCTCTTCGGGGGCAGGAGGAGTTGACTCTTTGTTTTCTTCTGGAACATTCCTTGGGCTATTCGTCTCATCTTGCGGGTCAATGTTTAAGATCGGTTTCCCTCGGTCTTGGTGGGTAGCTATTTTAACAGCTAAAGTATCTGTGCATTCAGGAAATGTTACGATTGTTTTGATTGCAATCTTTCGGGTTCCGTTAAGTATAATCTCGCCCGTTATACCATTTATGGTGACCGTTGCGTCTTTTTGGTTCTTCGCATTTTCAAAAGTGAGTTGGTACATTGGATAGTAAGCGATTGTTCGTTCAGTTATGTCAAAGATTTCCTTTATTATTTCGGCTGCGTCAGTTGGTCTATTGGCGATTTTTGTCTTCAGGAATTCTATCTGTGTCTCATCAGGAATTTGTATGCTTTTGAAGTAAGAGTTGTGGTCAGAGCTATCCTTCTGGGCGTCAAAAGGAGAGATGGGCAGTTTTTCAGGTGGGATTTCTCTTTTAATTCGGTCAAGAATGAAGTATGCCTGCCTTTCGTAATGGGCGTATTCTTCGCCTGTTATCCTGATTACCTTGTTTGTTGCATTTTGATCTGAGTGTTCTGATGTAAACCCTTGACCAGCAACGAAAACTTTGGTTGTTTTCCCATTAACGTTAACTTTAAAGGTGTGTTGCTTGCAGTAGTCGATTGTGTATTTTCCTCCAATAATGAGGTACGGCTCAAAATATCTTTCAGAACCAAGGAGTCGTATGTCCTCGGGTTTGGGCTTGAATCCGAATTTGGAAAACAACCGTGATTTTAT
>JAOUGB010000617.1 GCA_029857875.1 Desulfobacteraceae bacterium
AAAATCGGTTGAAAAATATTGACACACAATACTATGCAAACTATACCTAAAAATGTCTAAATTGGACTTATAATCAAAATTCAAGAAAGCAAAACAAAATGAAAAAATTTT
The DNA here is from genome assembly GCA_029857875.1 of Desulfobacteraceae bacterium. Taxonomy (GTDB): domain Bacteria; phylum Desulfobacterota; class Desulfobacteria; order Desulfobacterales; family UBA11574; genus UBA11574. The sequence continues at coordinate 112 of JAOUGB010000617.1, forward strand.
TATCAACCAAAGAGGTAGCCCAATTTCTGGGAGTGAACGAAAAAATGGTGTACACCCTTGTTGCAGAAAAAGGGCTGCCGGCAACCAAAGTGACGGGAAAGTGGCTTTTCCCGCGTTATCTGGTAGAACAGTGGCTGGAGAATGAGACCATCAATTATCCAAAACCAACGGTTCCTTTGCCTCCTTACCAGGGCCTTCTGATCATCACCGGGAGCAATGATATCCTTCTTGACCGTACGATTTCCCTGTTCAATAGACTTTATCCCGAGCATTTGGCGGTCTTTGGGAACCTGGGAAGCATGGGAGGGATTCGGGCGCTCCGGCGCAATCTGTGCCATATTGCATCGAGCCATCTGCTTCAGGAAAACGGGCAGGACTATAATTTCGGCTTTGCCACAGAGGAACTGGAACAGTTGCCGGCAGTGGTCAATTTCTGTCAGCGGCAGCAAGGTATTCTGGTCGCCAAGGGGAATCCAAAAGGGATTCAAAAAGTCGCCGATTTAGGGAAACCCGGCATAAAGATCGTCAATCGGTCTTTGGGCACCGGAACCCGGTTGCTTTTTGACGGAGAACTTAAAAAAGCTGGAATCATAGGAGACCAGATCAAAGGGTACCAACTGGAGCTTCAGCGGCACTTGGATGTGGGGCTTGAAGTGTTGTCCGGCAGGGCGGATGCAGGTCCCGGAATCCAGGCAGTGGCGGGTCTGCTGGATCTTGATTTTATACCCTTGCGCTGGGAGCGCTTTGATTTTCTTATTCTCAAGGATCGGTTTTTCGAAAAAGGTGTGCAACTCTTTTTAGGGCTTTTACCTGAAACCGCCTTTCGGGAATTGACTCAAGATCTGAAAGGATATGATATGAGTCTCTGCTCAAAGATGGTTTTCCCCCAGAAATGAGTGAAGAAAAGGTGCGGGCCTATCTTAGATCCCGTCAAGCGGGGGAAGACCCGGCTTTGATATAAACCTTGGGAGGGGCTGTTTTACTTAAAGCCGTACAAGTTAAAAGTGCCTAAAGTGATCTAAAGTGCCTAAAGTTATGGAGTCGCTTCGCTCCAATGTTTTTATATAATTGACAGAATTCCTTAACTTTAGCTCACTTTAAACTTTAGTTCATTTCAAACTCTTCCAGCAATTCTTCAGGCAGAGCCATAACTCTCTGACTTTGCTCAGAGGAGCAGGTTTTTTATGACTAACTAAAATATTTTGATCCGGGATATGTAAAAGGAGCGTATAAATGAACTGTAAAAGGAAAGATTTGAATAAAAGAATGGGTCCTGTGATTCTGATTTTCCTTGCCCTTTTGCTACTTCCCTTTACGGCCAAAGGAGAATCAAAAATCATCAAGATGTCCACAACCACGAGCACAGAGAACTCCGGACTGTTGAATGTCCTGCTTCCCGAATTCACGAAAGAAACCGGTATTGAGGTCAAAGTCTTTGCCAAGGGGACCGGGGCCGCCATCCGTGACGGCATTGACGGTAACGTGGACGTGATTTTTGTGCATGCCAAAGATAGGGAGGAAAAATTTATCTCTGGAGGTTATGGCGCCTATCGTCTGGGGGTAATGCACAACGACTTTGTCATCCTCGGTCCGGCGGCCGACCCTTCCGGAATTAAGGGAATGCAGGATGCGGCCGGTGCATTCAGAAAAATCGTTCATAAAAAGACAACATTTATATCCCGCGGAGATGACAGCGGCACCCATATCAAGGAACAGGCCTTCTGGAAAGACAGCGGGGTGGAGTTAAAAACCGAATCTTCTGAAATTATTAAAAAGGGGAAAAAACTCGCGCTTTCTTTTCTGTATCCCCTGGAAATGGAAAAAAATTATATATCCATCGGTCAAGGCATGGGAAAGACGCTGACCTTTGCGGAGGAAAAACAGGCGTATACTCTTTCGGACCGGGGAACATTCCTTAAATACAAGTATGGGAGAAAGCGTGGCCTTGATCTTGAGATTCTGTGCGAAGGAGACCCAAATCTATTTAACCCCTATGGCATCATACCCATCAGCCCCAAAATGCATCCCCATGTTAAATTCGAACTGGCGGACCAATTTGCCAAATGGCTGGTATCTAAAAAAGCCCAGGATCTCATCGCACAATACAAGATTGCCGGAAGGCAGGCTTTTTTCCCGGATGCAATACCGAAAGGGGAATAGTATCGGTTTTTTATAAAAAGGTTAACAACATATCACGTTGAAAAATATTATCGCAGACCCTGTTGTTTCATAAGTCAATAACCACCCCTAAAGGGGGGGGCATGATGGTGACCCT
>JAOUGB010000621.1 GCA_029857875.1 Desulfobacteraceae bacterium
TCAGATTCAGCAGCTGAATGGTGGCAAGACGCCCATTGATATAAATCTTGTGTCGGTCTTTTCGGGAAATAATCCTTCTGATCAACAACCCTTCTGCCGGGTCATACCCATTTTCTTTCATGATTTGGACGATGTCGGGCTGGTCTTTGATGCGAAATAATGCTTCTAGCTCAGCGGTCTCTTGTCCGGCACGGATGAGCTTTGGCGTGGCCCGGCTGCCCAGCAGAAGATTGACGGCATTGATGATGATGGATTTGCCGGCGCCGGTCTCTCCGCTCAAAATGGTCAAACCGTCTGAAAAGGATATCCGAAGGTCGTCGATGATGGCAAAGTTACTAATGGAAAGCTCTTGAAGCATAAATGCAAACATCCAACTGTCTTGACATGGAGTAAGGCATCCAGACCCAGAGGACCCGGCTTTGATTTAACCTCTGGAAGGGGCTGTTTTACTTAAAGCCTTACAAGTTAAAAGTGTCTAAAGTGATCTAAAGTGCCTAAAGTTATTGAGTCGCTTCGCTCCAGTGATTTTATATAATTGGCAGAATTCCTTAACTTTAGCTCACTTTAAACTTTAGTTCACTTCAAACTCTTCCAGCGATTCTTCTGGCAGAGCCATAACTCGCTGACCTGGCCCAGATGACCAGTTTTTTTGATTAAATAAAAAATATACCCCTATTGAGAAAAAATATTCAATGAATGTCATTTGTTATGATTTTATTGCACAATACGCGTTGTTTGTAAAGATGCTTGTCTTTTATATAAGGATGCTGTTTTAAAGGGATGCTTTAATCTAAGGGCAAACGCATTTGATTTCGATGCAGCGGAGCGACGGCGTATTTCTTTTGGAAACCGAATGACTGTTTGAAGGGCTTTAGCACGCGTTAGTCCGAACCGAATGAAAGGATGACTTAAACAATCAATAGGACAATTTAGTGATCAATTTTTCTAAACAACTCAGGCACGGTTCGGGCTTACGGGTGCTTAAGCACGAGTTTCAGTCGGTTGGAAAGAGATATACGCCATCGTGGAGCGTTCTCCTAATATTGGGATTCAGATCCATTTGCCCCATCCTTAATCGTTAAATTTCTTGACAGTTCAAATCATATCAGAATAATTTATCTTAACTAAGAGAATTCATTGCAAAGACACTCCAAAAAGACCATTTATGGATGGACACCAACTTAAAAGGATTACCCTTATGTCTGAAAAAGGTATTGTGTTCTTTCCGGAAAGCTACCTCGAAGCCACCCCCAAAGATTATCGCCTGGATGACTATGAAGATGTGTTTTTCCCGGCCAAGGACGGTACCCGGCTGCACGGCTGGTTTGTCCACGGACCGGATGAACGGGCGGTATTGCTCTGGTTCCACGGCAACGCCGGCAATATCAGCCATCGCCTTCACAATCTTAAAAAATTGCACGACGCCCTTCAAATTCCCATCTTTATTTTTGACTACCGTGAATACGGCCTGAGTGAAGGCGAAATCTCAAAAGCCGGCACTTTCTCGGACGCCCATGGTGCTTTCCGGTATCTCATTGATGAAAAGGGGTTCAAAACATCTTCCGTTTTATTGTTCGGACGGTCTTTGGGAACCGCACTGGCCGTTGATATTGCCAGTAAAGAACAATGTCTGGGAGTCATTTTGGAAGCGGCATTTACGTCCACGGATGACATGATGCAACGCTATTTTCCTTTCTTTACCCCACCTCCAACGTCAAGCGTTAAATATGACAGCCTGTCTTTGATCGATGATATACAATCACCCATCCTGTTCGTCCACGGACAGTTTGACCAAACCATCCCTGTCTCCATGGCCCGTCGTCTTTTCGAAAAAGCCCGCTCTCCGAAAGAATTCTATGAAATTCCAGGAGCCGATCACAACGATACCTATCTGGTTGGGGGCCATGAATATTTTGCCGTATGGCAGAAATTTTTAATCAACTGTCTAAATCGTCAGAGTCATTGAAATATTTTTTCAGTGTGTTCACATTTTCTCCATGACCGAAAAAACTATCCATAATCGACTGACCAATATCTGTGCCGAAGCCATTATCAAGGCTTTTAATGAATACCAAGCCAAATTCAAGGTGATTACTCAGCGGGCCAAAACACGCTTCGAAAACCAGGATTGGCATGGGATGAAAGCCGATTCAGACGAAAGGCTGGATCTCTATAAGAAGGTGGTAAATCAGATTGTTGTTGAAATTAGACGGTTGTTGAACAATCGAATCAACGATAAAGAGATTTGGATGAGCATCAAGACCACCTATTCTGGTTTGAGCAGTAAATTAGACATTTGGGAGCTGGCAGAAACCTTCTTCAATTCAGTTACCCGGCGAATATTTGCCACGGTTGGCGTAGATCCCCAAAT
>JAOUGB010000620.1 GCA_029857875.1 Desulfobacteraceae bacterium
GCAACGGCAGTGTCAAGTTTGGCCAGTTCCTCTTTCAGATCACAGTGACTCGGTGAAGTGCCGATGTTGGCATTCACCTTGGTTTTCAAACCCTGGCCGATGCCGCACGCCTGACAATTTCGGTTAAGGTTTTTGGGAATCACCACCATGCCGGCGGCCACTTTTTCCCGTACTTTTTCAGCGGTTAGACCCTCTTTTTGGGCAACCTGATGCATGGCATCTGTAATCTGATTGCTTCGGGCCGCTTCAATTTGTGTCATTTTATTCTCCATTGGTTGGGTCTTTTTTACCATGTTATGGGATTTGACGACACGGTTGAAACCGGTCCGACAAACCCACTTCCTATAAATGGATACGGATTGAAAAAGAAACCGTATATTTTCCGAAACGGTTAGCCCTAATTTCTCATTTCATCTCTGATGCCTTGTTGGAGCGAAGCGGACTTGTCCGCCTGTGCCGTGTGGCGGAAATCCCGCTGTCGGGGTAAATGAACGAATCAGGCCCGTGAGAAATCCGGGTAAGGCCTCGTGCTGTCGTAAAAAGTCGGGGTATTATCTGATCGGGTTGAAAAAAAGGCGGCGATCGGTAGATAATCAAATGGAATTTAAAAAAAATACCGTTCCCCCGAATGAAGAAACGGCATTCACAATAAAACTCAAATCGCAGACCCGTTTCCCTTCGCAGGCATTACCCTGATCAGGTGGTTAAGGGTTGTCCTTTCCCGGACTCTCAGATGATACCAACACCCCTAACGAGACAGCTTCACCCTAAAGCTAAATTTTAAGGCTGTCAAGTGCTCTTTTATATATACCCTCTCCTACACTTATGAGTTTTTTCCATAACCCAATAATTTTCATTGACTTTATAACATCGTTTGAATAAATGAAATTAGAATTAAGTCTTTTTTTTATTTTGAGTTATGTAATAGGTTTCAGGCCATCCAGACTCATCTGGGTGGCTTTTTTAATTTGCCCGAATTAGCCATAAAAAATAAATTGTGACTGTGAAAAATCCTGGTTGGAACTATCGGCATGGCCAAGCTGCTTGTCATCGACAATTACGATTCATTTACCTACAATCTGGTTCAGATGTTCAGGAATTATGACCTTGAAATCCGGGTATACAGAAGTGATAAGATCACGCTGGATCAGGTTGAAGCACTTAATCCGGACTATGTGCTTATCAGCCCCGGCCCCAAAGATCCGGCCCATGCCGGGATCTCTATTCCCCTCATTAAGTCCTTTTGCCGCCGATGGCCGATCTTCGGCGTATGCTTGGGCATGCAATGTATAAATGAGGCGTTTGGCGGCAAAACCGTTCGAGCGCCGGTGCCGATGCACGGTAAAACAAGCCTGATCCATCACAATAATTACGGTATTTTCAGAGGAATTTGCTCACCTTTTGCGGCCGCTCGCTATCACTCGCTGGCAGTAACGTTCAGCCAAACCGAACTTGTGGTCACATCTTACAGCCAGGATGGCGTTATTATGGGGATGTCTCACCCTGAATTACCGCTGCATGGTGTGCAGTTTCATCCCGAAAGCTTTTTAACCGAGCATGGGTTTATGTTGGTGGAAAACTTCCTCAGGCTGGGACCTTTAGAGTTTACCGGTTTTGATCTGGAAACGCGATATGCAGATAATGATATTCATCACGCTGCATTTAATACATCATGGATGAAATCAAAAGGATAACCGGACAGATCGTCGGTATTCATGAGGAGAAAATTTCTTTAGAAGAATCGTTTCTCGATTTCTCCCGTCGATTTGCTTCTATGGAAGGCACGGCTGTCTTTATGAGCGGCGGCGATCTCGATTGTGCCAGATACCATATCCTTGGTGCCAAACCATGGTTGACGCTCAAAGGACGCAACCGGAGCATGACGATTACCTCTTCAAATCAATCCATTGACTTCAAAGCCGATCCATTCGATATGCTTCACCAGATACTCAACGCCTGCCGTTTGAATGATCTCGACATGGTCTCATCGGATTTGACACAGCCGATCGCCGCCGGCCTCTTTGGATACCTTTCCTACGATCTTAAAGATGTTTTGGAAAAGCTTCCGCGCACATCCATAGATGATCTGAGGCTTCCGCATCTATTCTTTTTTGCACCATCGATCATCGTTGTCCATGACAAAGCCGACGATAGCACCCGGCTCTGTATCCCTAAACGCGATATATCCGGACAAAGCAATTTGGACAAAGATCTCAAGACGTTTAAACAAATTCTCAGTGCAAAAACGCTGAAAAAGCAAAGTTTCAGCGGGGATTCCGATGGCTTCAAATCCAATTTCACCAAAACCGGCTACATGAGTGCCGTTAAAAAAATCAAGGAGTACATCGCGGCCGGTGATGTTTACCAGGTC
>JAOUGB010000619.1 GCA_029857875.1 Desulfobacteraceae bacterium
AGTCAGCTACTGCAAATGTCTCATAACGCAGCAGATTCGGTAAAATCGGCAATCCCGAAGGGATTACACACATGGTACTTTTATAATGGGTTGCTGGCTCCAAAAATAAACCGCCCATCACCTTTTCCATCTCAATAAGAGGGTTTAGCAGAAGTTGGTGAGTGGGCTGTCTATTGATTCTGATATTTTTCATATTTCTTGCGGAAACGCTCAATTCGACCTGCAGTGTCCACAAGTTTCTGTTTGCCGGTAAAAAAAGGATGGCATTTCGAACAGATCTCTACACGTATGTCCGATTTTGTCGATCCCACTTCCAGCACATTTCCACAAGCACACCTTATGCTTGTTTCTGCGTACTCAGGGTGAATGTCCGTTTTCATATGTTCTAAACCTCCTAATCTTTTCTTATGTGTTCATTGAATCTAGAAACATCTTATTATCTTTGGTTCCATTCATTTTATCAAGTAAAAATTCTAAGCTGTCAACAGGATTTAATGAAGAAAGTAACTTCCTTAGGATCCATACACGATTCAGTGTTTCCTGGGATAAGAGAAGCTCTTCCTTTCGTGTACCCGATTTCTTGATATCTATGGCAGGAAATACCCGTTTGTCGGCAAGTCTTCGATCGAGTTGAATCTCCATATTACCGGTCCCTTTGAACTCTTCAAAAATAACCTCATCCATACGACTTCCGGTGTCAACCAGAGCAGTTGCTATAATGGTAAGGCTTCCACCCTCTTCGATATTTCTGGCAGCCCCGAAAAAACGTTTTGGGCGCTGAAGGGCGTTTGAATCAACACCTCCTGAAAGAATTTTCCCGCTGGGAGGAATAACAGAGTTATAGGCCCGGGCAAGTCTCGTAATACTGTCCAACAGAATGATAACGTCCTTTTTATGTTCAACAAGGCGCTTGGCCTTTTCAATAACCATTTCCGCAACCTGAACATGTCTTTCAGCAGGCTCATCAAAGGTTGAACTGATCACTTCACCATCGACGGATCGTACCATATCCGTAACCTCTTCCGGCCGCTCATCAATAAGGAGTACGAATAAAATAATATCCTTATGATTGGCACTGACACTGTTGGCAATGGACTGCAAGAGCATTGTCTTGCCGGATCTTGGCGGTGAAACAATCAAACCCCTCTGACCAAAACCAATAGGCGTCAAAAGGTCCATGATTCTCACGGAATAATTATCAGAATCGGATTCAAGCATTATCTTCCTGTCCGGATAAAGCGGTGTCAGGTTGTCAAAAAGTATTTTTTCTCTGGCCACCTCAGGATCTTCATAGTTGACCGCCTCAACCTTTAAAAGGGCGAAATATCTTTCCGTCTCCTTTGGCTGGCGAATCTGTCCGGATACAGTGTCCCCGGTTCGCAAATTAAATCGACGTATTTGAGATGGTGATACATAAATATCATCCGGCCCCGGCAAATAATTATAGTTGGGCGCCCGTAAGAACCCGAATCCATCCGGAAGTATTTCGAGTGTGCCTTCTCCGAATATCAAACCGGTTTTCTCGATCTCTGCCTGTAACAGGGCAAAAATAAGGTCTTGCTTTCTCATTCCGGCAGCCCCGTCAATTTTGAACTCTTTTGCCAAAAGATTCAGCTCTTTGATCTTTTTATCTTTAAGTTCAACGATGTTCATTAAAAAATTATCCCTCCCATTTATACATTCCGTTTATTTTGTGATCATTTTGCCTTTTAAGAATATGTCAGTCTTTTTAAAGCATCTTTTCGCTTTAAAACACTATTTCGTTTGTTATCGCATTTAACATTACAAGTTTTTTTTCAAAATCTTAACCATTTAATATTACATTCACTTTTATCAAATCATCATATACGGAACTTTAACCCAAGCTGAACGATTTTTTGCAAAGAGATGTGCCAAGATCTGAATGCATAAAGATTTTCGAAAACCGATCCGAAAAAACATTGGGATCTTCGACAGGCATATCCGCAAATATGTCGAGGATTTACATGAATCCTTGATGCGCAAGAAATCAGTGCAGATCGAGTAGAAAATCGCTCAATTTAGGTTTAAATATGAATTTTATGCCTCCTGCCGGGTCAAATTATACGCGTATTAGCCGGCATGGTTTTTTTATTTCACTAAAACCATCATTGTGCCAACTCCATCATTGTGCCAACTCCATTATTCTTTTGATTAACATACAGGATGATTAGAACTAACTGATTTTCAAATGGATCCATATTGGCTTTAATGGAAGAATATGAGCTTTCAGTGAAATAAGATTGAAGAATACGGCATTCTCTCCAAATGGTGGGATCCAACAGGTATGTCTATATTCTTTAAAAAATTGATTATATCATGATTCATTTCCTGTCAAGAGCTTTTTATCTTT
>JAOUGB010000051.1 GCA_029857875.1 Desulfobacteraceae bacterium
TTCACCCAAAACCTCAAAGAGCAATGAATTGATGTTTTGGGTTTTGCCTTCCTTGAGCATTTGAACCAGATCCCTTTCGATCAACTGTTCAAAAAGATGCTTATGGGCCTCGGGCTCGTGGTCTTCGCTCAGAAGTTTTTTGCGAATCTCGCCCATAAGGTTCAGAAATTCGGCATATTCGTCTCCGAATTCCTTTTCAAGATGTTTGCGCAGTTTTTTGGCAAACGCAGGGCTTTTCCCTGACGTCGATATGGCAATAATCAAATCCCCCCGGTTTACAATAGATGGAAGGATGAAATTACATGCTTTAGGACGATCTGCAATATTGCACAATAAGCCACGGCGTTCAGCCTCAACATGTATTTTAAAGTTCAATTCCTGGTTATCTGTTGCGCCGATAACAAGAAACCGATCATCAAGATCAGTGCTTTGAAAAGGCCTTTCTATAAGTTCTACCGCGCCATTATTGGAAAGTTCCTGCAATTTTTTTGTCGCAATGGGGCTGACAACCGTTACATTTGCGCCACACGTCAGCAGCATCATGACCTTGCGGGTACCCACAGATCCCCCGCCGATCACCAGACAATTTCTATTTTTTATATCAAGATATATGGGATAATATCTCATAATTCAGGGTTCGGGCTTCAGGGGTTAGACTTTAGAATAATCGCGAAATCGTTCATCGTACAAAAACAGGGGTCCTTTTTCAAATTTCGATTACCATCAAATCCTCTGCCAGGATTAAGGGGCCGTCATAGGCTTTTCGGCATTCTTTTTCTATATCCGCCTGATCACATTCAGGATAAAAATGCGTCAGAACCAGTTTGCGAACATTTGCCCTTTTCGCAATTTCACCGGCCAGAGAAGGCGTAAGATGCCCTTTTACCTTCAACTCATCGGGAAGCGCAGACTCACAGATTAAAAGATCTGCATCTTTGGAAAGTATCACCAGATTGTCTGAAAAATCCGTATCGCCGGAATAGACGACAGATTGTCCGTCCGGACCGGTGATTCGGTATGCAATGCTCTCCGGGTTGTGTTCCACTGGAAGCGATTCCACCTTAAAATCATCAAACCGACGCATGTCATGATTGGTATTGTCAAGTTCAATGATTTTTAAAAGATCGGGATCGAGTTCGATCCATTGGCCATAAACAAATTTCAAGCTTTCATAAAATTTTAATAATCCGTTTCCAGCCAACAATGTCAGCGGCTTTTTACGGCGGTTCCCGTCAGGATATTTATTGGAAAACAAAAACGGCACCAATTCACTGGTATGATCCGGATGAAAATGACTGTAAAAAATAAAGGAAACCTCGAAAATTTCAACGCCGGCTTCCAGGAGCCTGCGCATTGTGCCGGCTCCGGAATCAAAAAGCAGGATGTTGTCATCTGTTCTCATGAGCACGGAACACGAACTTCTTTTGAGTGAAGGGACACATGTGCCGGAGCCGAGGATGGTTATAGACAGTTTGTTATGATTCGAGATCATTTCTTTCCTGCTCTTTTTTCAACCCGATTGATGATCCATCTTAAAAGCTTTTTATTATTTTCATAATCGATCTCGTTTTTCAGCACTTCAAGTGGAATTTCAGCACGTGCCGCACTCTTATGACCACCGGCGGAACCGAGTTCACCGAAACTCTTTTTGGCAACTTTTCCTGCATCTCTACGAAACCCGTCGTTTCTGAAAATAACGATTAGATTATGGTCGTATAATCCGGATACGATGCTCCAGTCCACCGAGCTGATCTTGATGAAAAAATCTGCCAGCAATACACAGACATCAGGATTGACCACCGGTCCGAAATGCGCAAACAAGCGCCCTTTTCGAATACGCTTATTTTCCAGGGCGACCTTGAAATATTTTAGAAAATCGAGCCTCAATTCCGACCGTTCGATCTTGTTGACAATGTTGAGATTGGCATGACGGTAAAGAAATTGGAAGGCCCTGATGTCTTCGATTAAGGTTTGCCGGACAAAGTTGTTCGTATCTGTCTTTATGGCATAAAACAGGCCGGCGGCAAGCTTGGTCGAAGGCTTTATTTTTGCGGCCCTTAAGTATTCGGTCATGATGCTTGCGGTGGCGCCGTATTTGGAGCGAATGTCCAGAAATGACGCATGAACGACCGTTTCAGGATGATGGTCGATAATGACATCCATCGGAAAACGAGAAAACAACTCATTATGGTCCGGCTGGGAATCCACCAGCACAAAACGGGAGAAACGCTCTTTAATAATGTCTTTAACCGGAACAAGATTCACTCCCAACAAGCGAATCATCGTGATGTTGTCCGGACGTTTAATAACATTGATGTTGGATATGGTCACACTAGCGACCCTTCTCCAGAGCAGTCTTTTAACCGCCATGGCGCTGGCAATGGCATCCGGATCGGCATTAATCACAATGAGAACATGATCATCGTGTGAAAACTGATCATATAACCGCCTTAATTTTTCGGTGTTCGATATTGTCATTGAACCGTCCTTAGCAAATTTATTAGAATATATTACAAATTAAGTTTATGCAATAATACATTTCTTTATTTGGGAACAGATAGCACCACAAAAAAAAATCACATACTGCTTGACAGCTTAGATTATTATCTGCTATCTGACTAACGGTTTTAAATCAGCACAACCTGTCAATTTAGATATATTTCAGCAAATCAAGTATTTATGATGAGACAGGACGCGCTACACAAAATGGTTTTCAACTATAAAAAAAACCGGCCGTGGATTCAAAATCTTTCCATAATTACGCAACTCGGTCTGACCATGGTCGGTTGTATTTTTTTTTGTTTTTTTATCGGCCGGTATCTCGATAGGTTTTTTGGAACCAGAGGTATATTTATAGCCATTTTTACAGTTTTAGGTGTTATTGGCGGTGGAGTTGTCGTTTATCGTCAGATCCTTGAAATCACAGAACAAAAAGAAGAAAACAACCATTCCAACAATGGAAACGATTAGGGAAACCCAAAAAAAATATTGTACCGGGGCTATTACAGCCGCAATTTTTATAGGTTTCTTTTTTATTATCGCCGGCCAGAAACCTGCCGGCAAAGGGCTGATCTTAGGAACGATTTTCAGTATTATCAATTTTCTAATAATGGGAGAAATCCTTCCCCTTCGAATCGGCAGATCCAACAATAAAACCTTTTTGTTATCCCTTGGTTCCATATTCTTCAGGTATATCCTTCTTGCGGTGCCGTTGTTCATTGCCGTTAAATTTGAGCAATATAACTTTATTTCTGTAATTTTCGGCATTTTTATGATTCAACTTTTTATTCTGGCGGATCATTTCATAAGTCTCATAACTGCTACTCGAAAAAAACAGGCTTAGGAATATCATGGAAGATCTCGGTTTAATCCATCAGCTTATCATTCCGCTTTTCGGCTACAATATAACCTTAAACGTTGAAGTCATCGTGATGACCTGGATCGTCATTATTGTTCTTCTTTGCTTTGGTTTTTTTGCAACCAAAAGTAAGGGTCGACTCCCCGGGCCATTGCAGGTCGTTGGAGAACTTTTTGTCAAACATCTTTACGAGCTTACCGAAGACGCACTGGGAAAGGAGCTTTCAAAGAAATACGCTCCCATGATATGTGCGTTGTTCATGTTTTTGGTACTTTCCAACTGGCTTGGAATCATTCCCCACCTCGAAGAACCGACAAAGGATCTGAATACACCTCTAAGTCTTGGGCTTATGGGATTCTTCATTGCCCATTATGCAGGAATCAAGGCAAAGGGATTAAAAACTTATCTTAAAGATTACTGCGAACCGATGTTTATTATGGCGCCCTTGAACATCATCGGAGAACTTGCAAAGGTTATTTCCATCTCTTTTCGTCTTTTTGGGAACATCATGGGCGGCGCGATTATTATTCTGGTGGTTTCCTATCTGACTTACAATATTATTACACCCCCTTTTCTGAATGCATTTTTCGGCATGTTCGTTGGAACGATTCAGGCGTTTGTATTTACCATGCTAACAGTGGTATATATTGCGGTTCAGGTAAAGTAATTTATGGCATACGACATTCAAACTTGGATTAAGGTAGCAGCTTTTAGTGGCGGCGGAATGGCTATGGGTTTCGGTGCCATAGGAGCGGCGATTGGCGAAGGATTCACAGCCGCGAGTGCCAATGAGGCCATCGGCCGAAATCCCAAATTATCCGGTGATATCTTTAAATCCATGCTGGTTGGGCAGGCCATTGCAGAATCCGCTTCAATTTTTGCACTGGTCATCGCCATGATGCTGCTGTTTACGAGTTTTCCTCAGAACACCATGACGCCTTTCGTGTTGATGTCGGCAGGACTGTGCATGGGACTCGGGGCCATCGGGTCCGGCGTGGGTTCCGGATTTCCCGCCGGGGCCGCCTGTAAGGGAATGGCACGACAACCTCAGGTTAGTGGGCGGTTAACCACAAATATGCTGATCGGTTCCGCAGTATGCCAGACTCCGGCCATCTTTTCCCTGGTAGTGGCATTTATTCTATTGTTTACTGACTTTTCCGTGCGTCCGTTCTCACCCACCTGGGCGGCTATTTTGGGTGCTGGAATTTCGTCGGGGTTTGGTGCCATCGGCTCCGGGCTGGGGGGCGGTCTTGTGGCAGAAGCCAGTTGTGACGGCATTTCCAGGCAGCCTGAAACCGCTACGCCGGTAACGAACGTCATGCTGCTGGGACAGGCGGTTACGCAAACAACCGCCATCTACGCGCTTTTGGTCAGTTTTATCCTCATGTTCAAATCTTTCCCGTCAACTGATTTACTTGCACCGCCTATGGCATTGCTTTCAGCCGGTATATGTATGGGGATTGGCGCCATCGGTCCGGCAATCGGGGAAGGTTTTGCCGGCCGCAGTGCGGTGGCATGGATTGGTCGTAACCAAAAACATTTAGCAGATCTGACCAGGTTAATGCTGGTCGGCCAGGCGGTAGCAGAATCTACAGGGATTTATTCATTGGTGATCGCCCTGGTACTGATTTTTGTGGTGTAACGATAAGACATATAGATATTAAAAAACAATAAAACCATTTAGGAGGGACAAAATGGCAATTGAAGGTGCAGATATTGTAAAAGCAGCTGCTTTTCTGGGTGCAGGAATTTCAATGGGTATTGGTGCCATCGGGCCCGGTGTCGGCGAAGGAATGGCTGCAGCGAAAGCATGTGAAGCCATCGGTAAAAATCCCAAAGAAGCGGGACTTTTAACCCGAACGATGCTGGTCGGTCAGGCGGTTTCCGAATCTACAGGGATCTACTCACTGGTTATCGCATTGTTACTGTTATTCGTTGTGTGATTTCTAAACTGTATATTTTTAAAAAAACAGCTTATGCATATTATCAGCAACATCGCTCTAATTACTATTAATGAGACGCTATTCGTGCAGCTTCTCTCTTTTCTGATCTTCTTGTTTATTATCAACCGCATCATGTTTCGCCCTTTACAAAATGTTATGAATGAAAGGGTAAATTACATGGATAAGGTAAAAATGGATACCGTTGATACGATCCAAGAACTCGAAGACCTTACGAAAAAACTGAAGGTTCAGGAATCAGAAGTAAAGGCCCAAGCATTTGAATTGAAGCGAGAACTCGAAGAATCGGGAAGCGCGAAAAGTGCTGAAATCTTTGCTTCTACAAGAAAAGAGATCGACGCGATAAAAGAAAAGACCGAGATGGAAATTAATGTTCAAATTTCTGAAGCCAGAAAACATATCCAGGAAGAATCCGAAGCTCTGGCGGTAAACATCATGGAAAAGTTGCTGGATCGGAGACTGGCTCAATGAAACATTTGGATAAAATAGGTGGTATATTCTTTTATTTCATAGCAATCGTTTTGAGTCTTCATTTTTTGGGTCATGATGCCCTTGCAGCCGAAAAATCAAGTAGCTGGCGGCCAATGTATGACCTTATTTTCAGGTGGATCAATTTTGGAATTATTGCCTTTGTAATCGTCAAATACGGAAAAACGCCGATAATGAATTTTCTTCGGGGCCAAAAAGACAAGCTGGCACAAGAAATCAATCGGCTTGAGAATGAAAAGGAAGATGCAAAGGCAAAAATAAAGGAGACGCTCAAAGCAGTCGATGAAAGTGAAGTACGTTTTTCAGAACTCAAAGACCGAATTGTTCAACAGGGCGAAAAGAAAAAAACAGAAATTATAGAATCCGCTCAAAACCAGAGCAAGATGATGCTCGAAGATGCAAAACGCAGAATCGGCACCTATTTCCTGCAGGCCAAGAATGAGTTCAGGGCTGAATTGATTGATAGAGCCATGGATATGGCCATGGAACGACTTCCCAGCGAGATTACCCCGGAAGACAACGATAAATTTACCCGTCTATTTCTGGAAAGTACCTCGACAGAATAATATTAACGTATAAGCAGCTTTAAAAGCCCGGTTCGCTGTGAACCGGGCTTTTTGTTTTCAAGGTATTTTGATGCTTTCGTAAAAAGTCAATTTTGAATCAAAAATGTTCTTGACTTAATGTATAAAGTTTATTAAATGAGATCTATTATCATTTAGTTGTTACTATTAATTAATTCGAAAAGTGAGTTTGTCAATGTCTGATCCCAAAGAACGATTTGATTCCATTATAAATAAATTAAGGGAAAACGATCACAAGCTCACACCCCAACGCCTTGCTGTTATCAAGATTCTGGCCCGAAGTGAAGGTCATCCGAGTGTTGAAAAGATTTACGATCAACTGCAAGATGATTTCCCGACCATGAGCCTGGCAACGGTGTATCGCAATGTCATGCTCATCAAATCATTGGGAGAAGTCTTAGAACTCGGCTTTGCAGATGGAAGCAACCGCTATGACGGTAATAGGCCTTATCCCCATCCACATGTGATCTGCATCCAATGTCATAAAATAATTGATCCGGACCTGGCCAGCCTTAGGGATATGACCAAAGAAGTTGCCGACGAAACCGGCTTTGAAATATTGACGCATCGACTTGATTTTTTCGGTATATGCAGCAATTGTATGGCAGAGTAAGTTTAATATATTTTTTTGCCATTAATTGATAGTCGTTATCATATAATATTTTATTTCTATAATTAAATGAATAAGGAGGTCAACATGTCTGAAAAGATAAAACTGACCAATAATGTTGGTGCCCCTGTCGCTGATAATCAGAATGTAATGACAGCCGGCCCCGGATTTTGCGCTTAAAAAATGGTGCGACGTTCTTCCAACGATCCTTCAAGTCCCCATTTTCACTAAAATCAATCGATAAATCCGCTAAAGTTAATAGATACATGGGCACCGAAGCACGATATTCATAGCAGCACGGTGCATAAATTCAGACAACTAAAGGAGGTAACATTATGAATGAAGATAGCAAGTGCCCGGTAACGGGCAGAGTTAACAATCCCACTGCCGGCGGTGGCACGTCGAACCGGGACTGGTGGCCGAACCAGTTGAACCTCAAGATTCTTCATCAGCACTCTCACATGAGCAATCCCATGGGCGAGGCGTTCAACTACGCTGAGGAATTCAAGAAACTCGACCTGGAGGCCCTGAAAAAAGACCTCTATGCGCTGATGACCGACTCGCAGGACTGGTGGCCGGCCGACTACGGTCACTACGGGGGGCTCTTCATCCGGATGGCGTGGCACAGCGCAGGCACCTACCGCATGGGCGACGGCCGCGGGGGCGGGGGGTCCGGTAACCAACGCTTTGCACCCCTCAACAGCTGGCCGGATAACGTGAACCTCGACAAAGCACGCCGTCTGCTTTGGCCGATCAAGCAAAAGTATGGCAAGAAAATCTCCTGGGCCGATCTCATGATCCTTGCCGGAAACTGCGCGCTTGAGTCAATGGGATTCAAGACATTCGGTTTCGCCGGCGGCCGCGAGGACATCTGGGAGCCGGAAGAGGACATCTACTGGGGCAGCGAGGACACCTGGCTCGGCGATAAGCGTTACACCGGCGACCGGGACCTCGAGAACCCGCTTGCCGCAGTGCAGATGGGCCTCATCTACGTGAACCCGGAAGGCCCGGACGGCAACCCTGACCCAGTGGCCTCGGGCCGCGACGTCCGCGAGACCTTCGCGCGCATGGCCATGAACGACGAGGAGACCGTCGCGCTCGTCGCCGGTGGGCACACCTTCGGAAAGTGCCATGGCGCGGGCGATGCGGCGCATGTGGGTCCTGAGCCCGAAGCCGCCGGCATCGAGGAACAGGGACTCGGCTGGAAGAGCAGCTTCGGCAGCGGCAAAGGCGGCGATACGATCAGCAGCGGCATCGAGGGCGCCTGGAAACCGAACCCGACCAAATGGGACTCGGGCTATCTGAGGGTGCTGTTCAAATACGAGTGGGAACTGGTCAAGAGCCCGGCCGGTGCACACCAATGGCTGGCCAAAGACGTAGACGAAAGGGACATGATCGTTGACGCCCACGACCCGTCGAAGAAGCATCGACCGATGATGACCACGGCGGACCTTTCCCTTCGCTTCGACCCGATCTACGAGCCCATCGCACGACGCTACCTGAAGAACCCCGAGGAATTCAAGGACGCCTTTGCCCGGGCCTGGTTCAAACTGACCCACCGCGACATGGGACCCCGCTCGCGCTATCTCGGCGCGGAGGTCCCGGCAGAGGAACTGATCTGGCAAGACCCGGTGCCCGCAGTCGATCATGAACTGATCGACGCACAGGACATCGCAGATCTCAAGGGCAAGATCCTCGCTTCGGGCCTGTCGATCCCGGAACTGGTCTCGACCGCCTGGGCGTCGGCATCCACGTTCCGTGGCTCCGACATGCGCGGTGGTGCGAACGGGGCGCGCATCCGTCTTGCGCCGCAGAAGGATTGGGAAGTCAACCAGCCGGCCCAACTGAAGACTGTGCTGCAGACCCTTGAGGGAATCCAAAAGGAGTTCAACAGCGCGCAGTCAGGCGGAAAGATGGTTTCGCTCGCCGACTTGATTGTTCTGGGTGGATGCGCAGGTGTCGAGCAAGCTGCGAAGAACGCCGGTCACGATGTGACCGTTCCCTTCACGCCGGGACGCACGGATGCGTCGCAGGAGCAAACCGACGAGGTGTCATTCACCGTACTCGAACCGGCTGCAGACGGGTTCCGTAACTATCTCAAAACCAAATACGCCGTATCGGCAGAGGAGCTGCTGGTTGATCGCGCACAACTGCTGACGCTGACCGCTCCTGAGATGACGGTTCTCGTTGGCGGTATGCGCGTTTTGAATGCCAACTTCGGACAGTCCCAGCACGGCGTCTTCACCAAGCAGCCAGAGACGCTCACCAATGACTTCTTCGTGAATCTGCTCGATATGAGCACGACGTGGAAGGCAACCTCGGAAGACGAAGACGTGTTCGAGGGTCGTGATCGCGCAACGGGTGAACTCAAGTGGACCGGCACCCGTGTCGATCTCATCTTCGGTTCGAACTCCCAACTCCGGGCCTTGGCGGAAGTCTATGGAAGTGAGGACTCCCAGGAGAAGTTCCTGCACGACTTTGTAGCGGTGTGGAACAAGGTAATGAACCTTGACCGCTTCGACCTCGCCTGATCGTAGCATAAACGTCTTCGAGGGTTTCTGAAGCGTATTATGAACTGCAAATCGGATGATCAGGAAGCGATAACCGGCCACGAATTGACGAATGTTTTGAATGCTCACGGAAGCTATTGGCAACATATGGGGGCGCCATTTCAATACAATCTGGAACGCCGCCCATTGTTTAAGCAACAGCTAAGAATTGTTTTCTTACAGAGGGGTCTTCATTACAGACCCCTCTTATTCTGAAATGTAAGGAGAATAACATGTCTGAAAAAAAATTCAAGCAGGTCTGTA
>JAOUGB010000622.1 GCA_029857875.1 Desulfobacteraceae bacterium
ATTAAAAGATGCCATAAATAGTAATATTAATCGATATCTTCAAAGCAAGGCTTTGATAGCATTGGGAGTAAAGGTAGCCATAACTGTTACATCAAAACAAAACACGATTTTATATCCAGCAGTTGTCGATGCTAAGGAAGCCTCTCTCCTTCCGAACGATGCCATGCAAATCGCCTCGGACAATTACAAACTCATGAATGAAGGCCTGGTGGTAAATGTCGATTTGGTGCTTGAACACAACACTTTCTTAACAAATGCAATACTTGGTTTTTATATTTTTGCATCTATACTTGTGTTATCTTTTTATTACTGGACAGGTGTAAAAAAGGCCCGCCAAGAAGAGATGGAAAAAAACAGTGAACTCTTCAGACTTAAGGAGATAGAAATAAATCATACCGATAATTTGAAGGCCTTAATGAAGGATAAAAAAAACCTTATTTCTGAAATCAAAAAAATAAAAAAGCAACTTAAAAAAGAAAATATCAAAGCTAGAAAAAACGAAGATGAAATGATCAAAGAGATTGTTGCGCTTGAAGAAAAAATTCATAATAAAATCAATTTTCTAAATGAAAGGCAGGAAGAAATTGATGCCTTAAAAGAAACAATAAAACTATTTGAAAAAGAAGCGCGAAAAGAAAGCAAACAAAAAACAAAAGTCTATAATTCTGTCCGCAAAAGATTCAAGACACTCTATAAAAACATATCGATTGACAAAAGGGCAATCATCGGTTTTCTCGACCTAACGGAAGATATGAAAATAAAAGGTGAGGAGATCATCCACAAGCTCAACGAAAACCCCAAGCTTGTTCCCATCAAAAGGAAAGTGTTTAGTAAAAAAGGCCGGGCAACTGTCCAGGAAGTCATCTTCGCATATAATGGACGCCTTTATTTCCGAGCGACAAAGAACAGCCAGATCGAAATCCTGACAATCGGCACCAAGAATACCCAGATCAAGGATCTTGAGTATCTCGATAATGTTTAGGTGCTTAAAATTGAATTTTGTTTTTTTTTGACAAAACTTATTCCATTCTGCCACAAAGGCACCAAGGCACGAAGAAAGAATGATAAGTATATCCTTTGTGTCTTAGTGCCTTTGTGGCAAATATTTTTGGTTCCCCGATAAATCGGGATCCTCCAAAGGCGGATAAATCTCCGCCACACGGCATCGGCGGACAAGTCCGCTTCGCTGCACCGAAATCAAATGCGTTTACCCTGAGGTTCGGCCATAAATTTATTGACATTGCATTTTTTTTATCTTAAATTATTTAATTTTTATTACCTGAATCTTGCATGAAAATTAATGAGAATTTTTAAGTTACTTGATTGAAGAGGGTTTAAGAAAAATCATATCATTGTTCATTTTACCCGAATGGTATACCCGCCTGCCTCTGCAAGGCACGAGCGGGCAAGTCGGATGATGATCTTTTTTTCTCACCAATTTTTCACCCAAGGGGCGAGCTGGAGGCTTTCATCTGCTGCGTTATTAAGGACTCGCAATAGCAAACTATGGCTTCGCCCTTAAGTGTCTTGCATATGAAAGCCTCCAACTCGTGCAAAATTCAGGTATTACATCACCCCTTGCTCTGTTTTTGCAGGGCTTTATATCCAAAAGGAGGTTATATGAGAAGATACGAAACAATATTTATTGCCGACAACGACCTTTCCGAAGAAGACCGCTCCCCCATATTTGAAAAATTAAAAGATCTCATCCAGCAACACAGTGGATTGCTGGTTATGGTTGACGAATGGGGGGGCAAAAAGCTTGCCTATGAAATCAAGAAAAAGGCGCGCGGCTATTATGTTCGTTTGGATTACTGCGGTTCAGGAATTCTCGTGAATGAAATTGAACGCTTTTTCCGAATCGATGACCGGATTTTAAAGTACATGACCGTCCTTCTTGATAAGGATGTTGACATTGAAGCGGTCAAAGAAGAAATAGCCAAGGCTGAAGAAATCCGGACCGATGAGACAGAATCATCTGATGCTAAACCTGACGCTGAACCTGATGCTGAATCCAATGCTGATGATGAACCGGAACCTGAAACACTAGAAAATAAATAACACATAGGAGTTATTAAATGGCTGCAAATTTTGTCTCCCGAAAAAAAAGAATCGGCACCGGAAGAAAAAAAAGAGTATTTCATCGCCGCAAAGTATGTCGTTTCTGTGCTGACGCCAGTCTTGTTATAGATTATAAAGACACCAAATCGTTACGGTACTTTACAACAGAACGCGGGAAAATCATTCCAAGACGAATATCCGGAACATGTGCAAAACATCAGCGTTCCCTAACACATGCAATTAAACGTGCCCGTACGATTGCCCTTCTGCCGTTTGTGGGGACGAAAGAATATAATAAAATGTC
>JAOUGB010000623.1 GCA_029857875.1 Desulfobacteraceae bacterium
TAATTCAAGGGCCAGGCAATACGTGTAAAGAAACTCTTCTCCCAGGTGATTCACTGAGAAATTCCTGTTGTCTGCCACGGCAGGAATCCAATCGGTTTTTAGAACACAGGCAAGGATCAGTAAAAAAGCCGTAACCGCCGATGAGACGGCTAAAAATTTATTCCGCCAGTCTTTAATTGTCTTTTCAGCCACTTCCGTCGGCGTATATCCAACCATAATGCCGAATACCAGAACGATACATATGGCCCCGACATAGACGAGAATCTGCATCAGAGTGAGAAACATGCTCCCCAGATAAAAATAAATACCGGCTACGCCAAGAAGTGCCACAGCCAGCCCCAAAACCGTTTGCATGAGAATTTTGGCTCGGATGGTAATGAGGCTTCCCAATATCACCAGAATAATAAATGCGAAAAAAAGCCCTTCGGCAATGATCTGGTAAAAGGTCATATTCTTCGTTCCTCCAGCCGTTTGAGGATATCAAAGTGAAATGCTTCCTTGGTAAAAGCTGCCAGGTTGTATTCCTGGGAATACTCAAGTGCGTCTTTTGGACAGACCTCAACACATGTTCCGCACAGGCTGCATTTGGTAAAGTCCAGCTCAAAAAGGACCAGGCTCTTCTTTTTTTCTCCCTCCATTTTTTCCCCGTTAACCTTGATACAGTCGGAAGGGCAGGATTTTTCACACATTCCGCAGCTTATGCACAGATACGTATTTTTTTCCGGATCCAGAACAAGATCGATATGCCCCCGGTAATTTGGCGTAATATCAATTTCTTCCCTGGGATACTGCACCGTAACAATAGGCTGGAACAGCGCCTTCATGGTAACGCCGAGTCCTTCTACCAGACTCTTTCCGCCGGTATAGAGCTCTGAAAAGTATTGTTTCATAATTTAACAACCACTGCTGTTATCAAAAGATTCACAAGAGAAAAGGGGACCAAATACTTCCAGGCAAAGTTAAGCAATTGATCGAAACGTACCCGGGGATACGTCCACCGCACCATAATCATAAGAAACAACAAGAAATAGACCTTCAGAAAAAACCAGACTACGCCTAAGTATTCGCCGTAGGGGAGATGGGGGCCGTGCCAGCCGCCCAAAAAGAGAACCGTCGCTACCGAAGCGACGATGAACATATTGGTGTACTCTCCCAGGAAAAAAAGTGAAAACCCCATTCCGCTGTATTCGGTGTGAAACCCTGCTGTGAGCTCGCTTTCGGCCTCCGGAAGGTCAAATGGTGCACGGTTGGTTTCGGCAAGTCCTGAAATAACGTAAATGAGGAAGGCAACCGGTTGTAAAAAAACGAACCAGATTTTTTGCTGTGCGCCGACGATCTCCTTAAGGCTGAATGTATTGCACATGAAAATAACGGCGAGCATAGAAAGCAAAATCGGGATTTCATAAGCAATAGCCTGGGCTACGGCCCGCATGGCACCGAACATGGAATATTTGTTGTTGGAACCCCATCCGCCGACCAAAAGCGCCATGACATTTACCGCTCCCATGGAAACGATGAAAAGAAGACCCATGTTCAGGTCCCTTGCCTGGAGTTTTTCACTAAACGGGATCACAAGAAGGGGAAGAATCACCGGCGTAAATGACAAAAGCGGCGCCACCCTAAAGAGGGTACGATCCACATTGAATGGGACTATCAACTCTTTTGCCACTAGCTTTACACCATCGACAATCATTTGAAGGATGCCGTGCGATCCCACTTCCATGGGGCCGGGACGCCTTTGAACATGCCCGGCGATTTTACGCTCTGCGTAACCCATCATGATGGCGTTAAGAAAAAGGAATGAAATGATGATGATGACGGCGATCACCATCCGGATCAGTTCAGGTGGTAAAATTGAAATCGTTTCCATATTCTTCAGTTAATAAATAGTTCGAAAAGTTGGTTTACTCAAAGCCATACCCAAGCCAAATCGAAAAAGTTACAAGTGAACTAAAGTTTGAAGTGAACTAAAGTTAAGGAGTCGCTGTGCTCCGAATTTTAATATTAACTTTTTAGAATTCCACAACTTTAATTACTTCAAAGTTAATAGTATAGATATTAATTGCCGCAAAGGCACAAAGGATATATTTGTTATTCTTTCTTCGTGCCTTAGTGTCTTCGTGGCAACGAAAAAATAAGCGCCTATACATGTTCTACCGGTCGATTTCCGGTATCACCAAATCGAAGCTCCCCAAGATGGATACTAGGTCGGGCAATAGAATCCCACGTCCCAGCTCAGGGAGGCAGCTTAAGTTGGAATAGGACGGAACCCTTACTTTCAACCTGTAGGGGGTGCTTGTTCCATCTCCCAACAAGTAATATGACAACTCCCCTCTTGCAGCTTCCACAGCAAAATTGCAGTCA
>JAOUGB010000052.1 GCA_029857875.1 Desulfobacteraceae bacterium
AATGCAAGTTTTGCAGCCGACGCACAGAGAAGAATCGACGAATACGATCCCATCCTTCGCCCTCTTTTGCATTGCACCGGTAGGGCATGCTGAGACACACCAGGGTATCTCGCAGTGAAAACAAGGCATGAATATGAAATTGATTCTGGGAATGCCTCCTGACAGTTTAGGGCCCACGGGAATGATCATGCAGAAAGCCGGGCCGACAGGTATGTCGTTTTTTGTCTTGCAGTGCACTTCACAAGCGCAGCATCCAATACATCTTTTCTGATCCTGATATAAATAGTAGCTACTCATAGGACTCGCTCCTTCCTTGTCTCGCCTCAAGCCTTTCTCACACGCACAAAACAACCCGCGATCGGACAGTTACCCCCGACACTTACTTCCAACAACCCCTTCATAAAAATGTTGTCTCTCATGCCCTTCTTATAGGCTCTGGTTTGAAAGGGGATCTCGCGACCATAGCCGTGCAGCGTGTAGACCACTTCCGGGTGTATGTAGTCGCTTACAGCGGCTCGTACGGTCTGAGAGACGCCGTCGCAGGAAACCTCCACAAGATCGTTATCCTCGATTCCGATCTTTTTAGCCTCGTCGCTGTTCATCCACAGCCGGTTCTCGGATTGGATCTCGTTAAGATACTTATTGTTAAGGGTGGTCCCCTGGGTATGAACCGCAATTTTGCCGGTAATAAGCCTGAAGTTGCCCTCAGGGGGCGGGTCCGGGCTTTTATAAGGAGGAAAGGAGGGGATTCCATTCTCCTCCAGTATGCTGGAGACGAATTCGAGCTTCCCGGACGGAGTTTTAAAAGGCAGATCTGTCTTACGGTTGAAAAGGATCTGTTTTGGAGTAAGTTCCACGTATCCTTTTTCGTTGAAATCCGACAGTTTAACTCCCATATCCTCCAGCTGCCAGGCCATCAGTTCCTCAACCGTATCATAGGGAAAGTACTGGCCAATTCCCAGGCGCTCAGCCAGCTGTTTGATGATCCACCATTTGGGCTTACTGTCATATCTCGGTTCCACTGCCTGTTGTCGAATCCAAAGGGCCGGTTTCGGTCCGCCCTTGACGATCACCGGGTCGGTCCTTTCAAGGTACATCGCCTCGGGAAGTATCACGTCCGATATCCATCCGGTATGGCTGAAATTGATATCAACCGAGACCAGCAGATCTAACTTCATAAGACCTGCCTTGAATGCTTCTGGATCGGGAAATGAAGAGAGTGGATCGAATCGGTAGCAGATGAATGCTTTTACCGGATACGGGTCTTCATTCAATATAGCGTAAGGAAGCATCTGCCCCAGCCCGTAATCAGGGGACAGATGGTTATACTTCCATCCGATTCCATCGAAGCGCTTTTTTTCCACCTTGGGAGGCAGGTTCACGAACTTTCTGAGCGGTTTGAAACCGCAATGCGTCTCGTTTTTATTGAAAAGAAGACCTCCCGGGGCCTCATAGGCCCCTAACAGGCCATAAAGTATGTAGATGGAGCGCCGGAAATAATAGTCATTAGCACTGCGAGCCGTCATCCACCCCTGATGCAGTATGACAGACGGCTTGGCATCAGCCAGTTCATGTGCTATCGTGATGATCTCTTTTGCTGAAACACCTGTTTCTTTCTCCGCCCACTCCGGGGTATAAGGCTCTATGAAAGCCACCAGTTCTTTCATGCCCAGAACCCAGTCATTGACGAATTTGGCGTCATAAAGTTTCTCTTTTACAATGACGTTGATCAAGCCGAGGTTAAAGGCATATTCGGTCCCGGGGCGAAGAACAAAAAAGCGGTCTGCTTTGGCGGCCGTATAGGTCCACCGGGCGTCCGTATATATAAACTTCATGCCCCTTTCCAGGGCATCAACGAAGTCTTTTGCTTCTTTGGTGCCGATAGATTCAAGGATGTTCCTTGAATAAAGGACCGTATAGTTGCAATTCTTCCAGTCATAGGTAACCGAGTTCCGTCTCTGGCCGGCCATGCCGTTGTGGGCGTTGTGGACACTGCTGGAGCAGGTTGCGTGCTGGTTGAAGTAGTTGGGCGATCCGAGGGCCTTGATAAAAGCCTTGTGTAAATCGGTAAAGGGGCCGCCCCTGTCGCCCAGGACGACACTCTCTCCGCCGTACTTATCCGTTACGTCTTTGAGTTTGTTCGCAACATAGTCCAGAGCCTCATCCCAACTGGCTTTTCTCCACTTCCCAGAACCCCTCTCCCCATCTCGAATCAACGGGTGCTGGACGCGTTCTGTATCCGCCTGAGTCGCTTTTTGTGCCGTTCCTCTCGGGCAAAGGTGTCGTCCTCCCATCAGATAAGGGTTGCCCCAGATGTGCTTTACAGCACCGTTTTCCACCTCAACTTCAATGGGGCATCTAACGCTGCATGTGGCACAGACGCTAAAAACTTTCTTTGTGGTAGAATCAGACATCTCTCCTCCCTCTCCAAAGTCCTCATTATTTGCAATTTATGATTAAATACGGTGTTGGAATTATCGGCACCTTGTACCCGAATTTGTCGAGATTGTGTATTACTAAAAATTCGGATTCACACAAATCTTTACTCCAATCTTAACCCTTCGTCAACCATGTACCGAAAATCATTACGGCCCATAAATGAATATAATATTATTGCCGATGCCATCAAGTCTTTCCTTCAGGAAACATTCCAATATGTTGATAACAGCAGCCAGGGTCTGTATTTCCGGTTCCGATGCTCAAAATCAGCTGCTCTTGGAATCTTTTTTGGGAGTCGGATAGGTCTGGCCGATGCTATACAACTTTACCCTTCTTTTTTGTCTCACCATAAAGAAGGTCTTGTCTATTTTGTTCCAGACATCTGGTTCCAGGGTTCTAGCAAAATCTGGGGGTATGGGCCTTTCCGGCGAGAGTTCCATTTCCGTATTTTTCCGGACAAAATCATAAAATTTGCGAGATTCGTGCGTCAGCCATTCTGTTGCTGATCTACCTGAAAGGAGTTCTTTTGATGCCTGAACTATATCCGAAGGTTCCACCATTAGTATCCATCCCCTACTATGGGGTGCCATACTGATAAGAGAAGGATTGTCTATGATATCGGGGTTGATATCAACGATTTTTCCTTCCAGGGGTGCATACAGATTGAGGGTCTTTCCGTTTCCGGATATTATACAAAGAGGGTCTCCCTGACTTATAAAAGAATTAACGGATGGGAGTTTTATATCATTTATCAGACCGACGATTTGACGAGTAAAGTCGTCAATTCCCATTCTGACTGTTCCATTGATGCGCTTTACCCAGATATGCCCCTCATCATAGAGACGATCAGAAAGCATCTCGAACCCGCCGAACTTTTCTCTCTCTTTTGCCCTGGCCTCTCTCAACATAAAAACAGGATGGCTTGTGCTAAGATCCTCCATCCTCTGATCTACTTCACAATTCCAGCACTGGAAATCATTGGCACATACTTTGTAGGAAATGAAGCCCATACGCATGTAGCGGCATTTTCGAAGCGGGCCGGGAAGCTTTCTCCATCTCAAAACATTTTCGTATTCCATTTTCATTGCGCCGGTAGGACATACGTAAGCACATGAGCCGCATCCAATGCAATCGTCTGATGGCATGTCAAAAGGTGTCGCCGGGCGGCGATTTCTTCCCCGGCCTACAAAATCTATGGCCCCCACTTTAGCCACATTCCGGCAGACTCTCACGCAGAGGCCACAAAGGACACAATCGCTGTCCGTCAGGCGAAAACGGGTTTTTTTGACGCCAAGAGAATTTGCGAGGTTTATAACGGAGTCGATATTCGGACAACGGGCGAGTAGCAGCTCGGCTAAGATTTTCCTGCCTTTGATCAGCCGCTCCGTGCTGGTTTTGACTATAATATCGTTCTTTACGGGATAAGCGCATGATGGTTGCAGCCGGGTGAAACCATTCTCAGTAACCTCTACCATGCACAAGCGACATCCTCCGTAAGGTTCCATCTCCTTGTGATAACAGAAATAGGGAATTTGAATTCCCACTTGCTGAGCTGCATTCAAAATGGTACTGCCCTCCTCAGCTTCAACTCTTTTCCCGTCTATTTCCAAGGTGATCATGGCTGTGTCTTCTCCTGTTTAAATACATTTTACCTGACCTGGTTTAAAAAAGGATGCAATCTATTGTCGCGCTGTAGTCCCAGATCAGGAGCCGGCTTAAAAGGTCATTGTGGTTTGACAGGGGAAAATTAAAAGAATCAAGAGGACCAGGGGCATTTCCCGGTTGTGATATGAGCCTCAAAATCCTTTCTGAAGTCTTTTATGCCGTTAAGAATGATCAATGGGGCGCCTCCCCCAAGTGCACATAAGGCGAAGTCCTTTATCATTCCTCCAAGATCTTTCAAATCGGTTAGATCTTTCATTGTAGAGCGCCCTTCGTATATGGCCGTCATTATCTCTTTCATTTGGAAAACGCCCTCTCGACAGGGGGCGCATTTACCACAGGATTCCTCCACGAAAAATGAGAGTGTATGAAGGAGAATATCCACAAGACATGTCTCCTGATCGAGCACTACAATTACTCCCGAACCAATCATTGAACCCATATCTCTCAGCGTCTCGGGGTCAAGAGATATGTCCAGTTTTTCCCTGGTCAAAAAACTGCCAAAAGGGCTGCCCACTTGTACCGCTTTTATTTGGCCGCCATTCAAAGGACCGCCGGCCATTTTGAATATTACATCCTCTAAGTTTGTTCCCAAAGGGACCTCATACAGACCGGGCTGTTTGACTTGGCCGATTACAGAGAAGATCTTTGTCCCCTTGGCCTTCTCTGTTCCGATGCCAGCATACCATTCGCCGCCGTGCTCTATTATGAGGGGAATATTCGCCAAAGTTTCCACATTATTTACG
The DNA here is from genome assembly GCA_029857875.1 of Desulfobacteraceae bacterium. GTDB lineage: Bacteria > Desulfobacterota > Desulfobacteria > Desulfobacterales > UBA11574 > UBA11574. The sequence continues at coordinate 4,848 of JAOUGB010000052.1, forward strand.
ATGGTCGGTTGCTCCCACAAACCCCTTTCAATCGGAAATGGCGGCCTCAGTCGAGGGTCACCCACTTCCCCTTCGAGGGAATCCATAAGGGCGGTTTCTTCACCGCATACGTATGATCCGCCCCCTCGTATGACCTTTAAGGTGAAGTTGAAATTAGACCCTAAAACATTTCTCCCTAAAAGACCGTAGCGTTTTGCAATATCGATAGCCTTGTTCAGGAACTGATAGGTATGGGGGTATTCCTCACGTAGATAAATGAGCCCCAGATGGCTGCCGATGGCATATCCGGCCAGAACTATTCCCTCAAACAGCTTGAACGGATTTCCCTCCATAATCGTTCTATCTTTATAGGCGCCGGGATCTCCTTCATCAGCATTACATATAACAAATTTCTCTTCACTTGTAGTTTTCCGTGCCATATCCCATTTGATGCCGGTGGGGAACCAGGCTCCTCCTCTACCCCTTAGTCCGGATCGAATGACCTCCTCCACCACCTCCCCTGGACTCATTTGATAGAACGCTTTATACAACGCGTAATATCCTCCCATTGCCACATATTCCGGCACACTCAAAGGGTCTATGACACCGCAATTTCCCAGAAGCAGTCGGTGCTGATCCTTAAAAGGAGATGCTTCTTGATAGTCGGGAATTTCATTCAAGAGGGAATCCGGTCGGCCGGGTAAAGCGGGGCCTCCAATTTTGCAAAGCAATCCTTCCTTGGTAATCTTTTTTCGTTTGATATCCTGCATCATCCGTTTGATTTTTTTCACGGTCATTTGAGTATAAAGGAGGGGAGGTTTGCCGGGCATCCTGACAATCGCCATGGGTTCCAGATCACAGAACCCTGAACAGCCTGTCTGGCCTATGGATATCTTCAGAGCATGCTTTTCTTTTTCTCGGTTCATCCTCTCAAATATATTATCTGCGCCAAGGGACAATCCGCAGGTGGATAATCCTATACTGATTTTGGGTCTTTTTGGAGCAAGAGATCGGATCCCCCTTTCCTCTAATTTATTCAAGTCCCAAATATTTTGGATCTTCATTCTGAATCCTCCATCCGTTCTTTAAGAATCTCGAGGATTCTATCTTCATCGAGATGGGCGTGGATTTTGCTGTTGAAAGAAGCGTTGGGACCTATAGAGCAGAGTCCCAAACATTGTACTTTCTCCAAAGAGAACTTTTCATCCCAGGTTGTTTCACCAATTTCAATATTTAAACGGGACTTCATGGCCCCCATAATTTTATCTGACCCATTGATATAGCAAGAGATACCGGCACACACCCTAATCTCCGTGTTACCCTTTCTTCTGAGGCTAAAGGCACTGTAAAACGTAGCCAGCCCATAAATATTGGCAACCGGTATCTTCAACAGTTGTGCAATATAGTTGAGTGATTCCGTGTCCAATTGTTTGTCTTCTTCCTGAATCTCATGAAAAATTGCAAGTATAGCAGCCTTTTCATGCCGGTGCTTACTCACTATTTCTTTTATTTTCTCCCTTTCCATTTAACGCCCTTTCTAGTTCACGTAGAGCCATACCGAAACGGCCCCCTTGATATTCAGAGGTGCGAAAAAGGCACCCAATCTGACAATTTTCTGGTTTTAGCAGCAATCAGCAAACAAAAAATTCACCAACGAGGTTTTTTGCCTCGATCTTTCTGGCACAGGTTGGACAGACATTGCCCGAAAATTTAGTTTTTTTATTGACCTCCAGGCGATTCTTGACAAAATCCAGTTGTTTCTCGGGTAAAAAAGAGTTATCGCAGAAAATACATTTTATCAACTGATGTCGAGCCATCTCGGCACCGCACATGCGAAGCGTCCTTATCCCATTTTTTTCCTGGATAGTTATGGCCGCTGTGGGGCACTTAATGACGCAGGCGCCACAGCCGATACAATACTCGGCAGGGCGAAGGAAATCCGTTTCCGCGGTAGGGTTATGGTCTACATAAGAAAGATGAATAGCATCCACACCCATCTGGTCACGGCATACCTCGATGCACTGTCCGCAACTTATGCAAATATCACATCGCAGACATCTTTTTGCTTCCTGAATTGCGCTTTTGGCCGACATGCCGAGTTCCACTTCCTGAAAGCTGCCCGCTCTGGCTTCAAGATCGACCATGGGCATGACAGGCCTAAAGGGAAATGATTTTTCTTGGGATGAAATTTTCATGACCTGGACGTGTTGGCGTCTGACCGGTATCAGTGTATATTCGGGATTGGATATTCCTCTCAGAGAACGGTGGATGGCTTCTGCGGCTTTTTTGCCTGAGGCAACGGCCTCTATAACAGTGGCGGGTCCGGTGACCACATCTCCGCCCGCAAAAACTCCGGGAATGGAAGTCTCCATGGTCACCGGATCGACTTTAATCAGGTTTCTTCTTGTTAGGTCCAAATGGTTGACGGGTCTCAGGCTTTTTGTATCCACTTCCTGGCCAGTGGCACATATGATGGTATCTACCGGCAGGATATGTTCAGTCCCTTCCAAAGGAATAGGACGCCTGCGACCGGTTGCATCGGGCTTGCTCAGTCTATTTCGAATGCACTCAAGCCCGGTCACCTTTTCATTTTCACCATGGATTCGAATCGGGGATAATAGAAAGTCCAAGATCGTTCCCTCTTCCTCGAGTTCCTGAACTTCTTTTGCGCGGGCAGGCATTTCCCGTTTGGTTCGCCGATACACCAGGTGGACCTCGTCAATGTCCAACCTGAGGGCGGTGCGGGCGCAATCCACCGCTGCATTGCCTCCGCCTATGATCATCACTCTTTTGCCGACCTCTGCTTTTCCCTGACGGGCCTTATAGAGAAACGTCAGGCAGTCCTGGACCCCGGAAAAATCTTTTTCACCCGGAATGTGAAGATGCATGGGGCTGTGGGTGCCAATCCCAAGAAAAATCGCCTTGAAACCTTGTTTTTTAAGAGATTCCAGGTTGATATCTTTTCCAAAAGTAATCCCCGTATGAATATCAACGCCCATTGCCTTGATATAGTCAATTTCCAGTTCCAATATGTCAGAGGGCAGCCTGTAAGCGGGTATCCACCACCGGAGCATGCCGCCGGGTTCGGGCTCGGATTCAAAAATGGTAGGCCTATATCCCTTTTTGGCCAAAAAGTAACCCGTGGAAAGGCCTGACGGACCGCTACCGATGATAGCGATTTTTTCTCTGAATTGATGAGGAGCCGCCTTGGGAGGGGGCATTCCCTCTTCATACACCTTGTCAAAGGCCACACGTTTGAGCTGGCAGATGGCGATGGGTTCATCCATCGTTCCCCGCCGGCAAGCCTTCTCGCAAGGATGGATGCAGATTCGACTGAGCACACCGGGCAACGAAAGGTCCTCCCGTAACACTTCCAAGGCTTCTTTGTATCGTCCTTTGCCCACAAGAGCCACATAGCTTGGTACGTCGACACCGGCGGGGCATGCCAGCTGGCATGGAGCGGCGGAAAGGGTAACGCATTCCCCAGTTGGGCAATAGTGGGATTCTATGTGGCTAAGGAAGACGTCTCTGTGTTTTTCAAGAGTAGAGGAAATCACACGGCTTAAATCAGCGCAAACCTTATTCGCACCATCTTTCACAAGCAGCCCGGCCAGATCGTTCATGATCGTCAGTTGGTCTGTCTGCCCCTTTCCATTGCAGATATCGTCCAATAGCCCTAACAGCCTTTCGATCTGCTGTCTGCACTGAGATTGGGTAATTTGGACGGGCGGAATTTCTGATATTGTTTTAAATAATTTCTTAACCGGGCATAATGGACTTGTCATATAAAATACTCAACAGCTGTTAATTGTAGCAGTATTAATATTATTATGAAATTTTGTTAATTTAGAAACCACAATTCAATTTTATTGTCAACGCTAATTTTTAATTAAGTCTCTATAACGCTTTAACTTTTCAACAAAATTAGGCAGATCATTATGCCAAATCCAAGAGCCGATTCTACCACGGAGTATCCATTTCAACATGTTGTTTTGACCGGTTTTCTCCCCCGCAAAACCCATCCTAAAAGACAGGATTTGCGGGAGTTTCATAAAACCGTTACACGATTTTATTGATATCATGTAACCAATTGCTACAGCGAATGCATTAAAGGCTACAGTTTCATAATCAGCTGTTTTTACATGCTTATTTATAACATCTTTTCTCAAATCTCTTCCATGCGTAGCCAATTTAATCACATCTATTGCTTCCTTTAAAACGCTTTTTTTAATGTCGACAAGAAAGTCGAGCTATAATTTAATGATATCAAATAGATATATTAATAACAATCTGTCTGATAATAGTTGGCATTCAGATTGCAATTAAAAACAACACCAAGCTTATCGGAAATAAATATAATCGAAGCTTCATCTTCCACAAATGGAAGTTTAAGTTTAATAGGAATTCCGGTTCAACGCTTGAACTATCAGGTTACTTTAAAGGCTAGCCGGGTAAAGATTTAGGAGATTGTGAAAATGAAAGCAAAAGAATACAGACATAAAAAAAGTGAGAAGAAACGCCTTGTCGGGTTTCAGGTGGAGGAGGATGAATGTATTTGGATGAAGGCCGGGGTTGTCAATTTTCGATTATGCGATAATGCTTTTGATTGCTACAATTGTCCCTTCGATGTCGGAATGCAGCGCGCCATGAGCCCCAGGGATCATGGCGAGATCGAATTGAAGGAACCTGGATGGGTCGATCATTTGAAGAAACACTATCATGGCCCAGAACGGCCATGTCGCCATGCCTTAACAGGACGTATTGATGCTCCCAAAATCTGTCCGATGAATTATGAATGCTATCATTGTGCTTTTGACCAGATGTTAGACGAATTTGATATCGGGAAACTTGGCGATCCGCCCGACTACGTTTTAGCATCCGGTTATAAAATGGCCAAAGGTTATTATTATCACCTGGGACATTGCTGGGTCCGTTTCGATCATGGGGGACTCGTCAAGGTTGGA
>JAOUGB010000624.1 GCA_029857875.1 Desulfobacteraceae bacterium
TGACTGAAAATAGGGTCCTTCATCCCAGGTAATCCCCAGCCATTTCAAACCGTCGACGATTCCCTTGATAGATTCTTCGGTGGACCTTTCCGCATCCGTATCTTCGATCCTGAGAATCAGTTTTCCGCCGGTCTTTTGGGCAAAGAGCCAGTTAAAAATAGCTGTGCGCGCACCACCAATATGAAGGTATCCGGTGGGGCTGGGCGCAAAGCGTACGATGACGTGTTGTTTCATTTGAATTAACCTTTCTTAATACATAATCTATCACCCTAAACGAGCGAAATTCGAGGGTACCCCAAAAATTTTTCCAATTTTATTTACGATCAATTTGGGTATCGTTTTTGACGGCTTAGTAGGAATCACAAAAACGATTTTTTTACAAGGCCATCAACTTTATTTCTCTACAATGTCGGCTTCGAGCTTTTCTGCCAGATCGAAAGCGGTATTTAATGCATCGTTTATTTTAAACAGCTGGACTTTAAATGTCTTGAGGGATGCAGGTGTCGCCATTATGGCGGATTCACTGAAAAGGAGTTTCTGCAGATTTTTTGCTTTATCAGACAAGCCGTCAAGCTTTTGGGCAAAGGCACCGATTTCTTCCGCCCATTTTTTTCGTTTATTATCGGGAAAGGGAATTTGACCATGTCCAAACCCCTCTTCTAAAGCCCCAATGGCGTAATCGTCAGGATCTGCAATTATCTCATACATTTTAAGCTCCTTTAGGTGGAATAAACCGGATGAATTTACTATATTAAAACTTTTACACTGTAAAACTGAGAACGTCCACAAAATTTTTTTTGCTTTTAAAAATTATTGCAGTATTTTAGTGTACTGAAAAAATTATTTTGGCCTGCGACGTCAAAGGCTTTTTAACCATATTCGGGTACGAAACTCGAGCATATATTTTCAAAAGCAAAATTTGAGTTAATAATTACAAAAGAAAGTGAGAAAAAAATGAGCAACGAAATGGAATGCATATGTCTGAAATGTGGTGTGTCGATCCATATGCCTGAAGATCTCATTGCCATGGATCCTTCTGATTCTACATCGAAACTTTTAGACAGTCTATTGGTTTGTGAAAACTGTGGGGGTCAGCTTAAGCTGGTGGGCAAAGCAGGGGACGAGCCGTTTTATCGCCTCGAGTGATTGGAAAGTGCCGTGTCTTCCCGTATTTCTCATTGAAAATGGAGTTAGAAAAAATAGGTCTGGTATAAATGGAAAATGTCCGCCTCCTCATCTTCATGGAGAAGCCTGAGCGGAGCGACTTCCATTTTGCAGCGGTAGTTCGGGGATGTTCCATATAATCGGCAAATCAATGGTCGGACAGGGTAAATTGTGCAGCCTGATTCATTTAAGTACGGACAGGTGGTTCCATGCGCTTTTCCATATTTCATGGCATTTTTCTTAAGAAACACCTTTATCTGTTCGTCTTCAATCCTGGTTCTTGATGGCACACCAAAGTTCTGGCAGCATTCATGGCACCCATTGGTACACATAAAGTCCGGAATGAGATTATATATATCATCGATATCCATCAACCACCTCTTAGCCCGAATATTTCATGAAAATTTTCGAGAGGCTTTTTTATTAATACTAAAAACAGTTTGTTATTTACAATTTTGCTTATAGTTGTAAGGTAATAGTTTGTACCGAATATTTTATAGTTCAATTTTTCAAAAATTTTCATGAAATATCCGGGTTAGCATCATAAAATAGCATTACCCATGGAGCAGTGAACATATAAAAGCTCCCTGATCGCTTGTTTATATGGCGCTGTATGCCAAAAAATGTCAACCGAAAAAATGATGATATCCGTAAATCAGCCTTATTTTTTCCCCTTTGTCGGGTTTTTTTACAAAGCATATCTTTCTGATAATTTTGTAATTTTGGATGACGTTCAGTTTCCGAGGGGAACCACATGGATTACCAGAAACAGATTTAAAAACGCCCAGGGAAGCCTGTGGATGACCGTGCCTGTGATAAAAAAAGGTTTGGGACTTCAAAAAATCAATGCCGTCAGAATATACCATGACGGCCGATGGGCAAAAAAACATTTGAATAGCTTGAAAAATGCGTATATCAGAGCGCCATATTTCAGGGAACATCTAAATTTTTTAGAAGATCTTTTTTCAACGAAATTTGAAAAACTCATCCACTTAAACCTGAAGATTATCCGATATCTGATGCAACAACTTCAAATTGACACAAATGTCATCTTATCGTCCGAACTCGGGATTCATACGAAAGGGGATAAACTCCTTTTAGAGATCTGCAGTAAATTGGGAGCTTCGCAATTTTTGGTGCAAAAGGCTGCGAGAAAATATATTAATTCTGAACACTTATCGGCAGAAGGGATCAA
>JAOUGB010000625.1 GCA_029857875.1 Desulfobacteraceae bacterium
AAATTAACTTAACTGGAGTTTAATTGAGCCTAAACAACGATTTTGCCTCAAAATCTTAAATCCGACACTTTGAATATCTGCAATAAACGACAGGTTTTTGAGGCTCTAAATTATTTGGGATATCGTTTTTTCATAAGGGGCAAATTCATTTCATTGGGTTTGCCTTTTTCATTTGACATGTAAACTTCCTCATAATATTTTAAATGTTATAGATCCTCTGTCGAATTCATTCGGCTATCTCATCTCATTCTTGATTGTGAAACATCTAAAATCGTTCTGACCTTATTCTCAATTCACACCTCGTTAGCTAATCTAAATTTTGATTTATCATTTCAATTGTTAAAATAAATTTACCAACGGAAAACACCTCAAATTTTGATTATCGGTCTTTTAGGGGGCCCTTAAAAACAGATAAAATAGGAGGTGGCACCATGCCGACTTATATATCGTTAATTAAATATACACAAAAAGGTGTCGAAAAAGTAAAGGAAAGTCCCAAGAGACTTGATGCCGCTAAAAAAGCATTTAAAGGAGTGGGTGCTGAGTTAAAAGAATTTTTCTTGGTTATGGGTCAGTACGACATCATTCTTGTGTCGGAAGCACCAGATGATGAGACTGTTGCCAAGATAGCATTAACTCTTGGATCTCTTGGAAATGTGAGGACGGAATCTTTTCGGGCTTTCAAAGAAGATGAATATCGAAAAATTGTTGCTTCACTACCTTGATAATTTGGGCGATAAGACATTTATAATTTAAAAGGGTCCCCTATAAATTATAAAACACACGTTTCATGTCCAAAAAAAGTATGATATCGTTATTTCAATAAGGGCAATTCCTTCTTCGGGGATTTGTCTTTTTTTGCAATTTTGTAAGAAATAGGATATATGTACTGGAAATTGAGGTGCTTGAACCTGTGCTCATGGCAAGATATTGCAACATTTGAAATAGCGAAATCCAAATTAACAGATCAAGCATAGCCCTTGTTTCATTCGATTTACCTCACCACTTAACACCACAAAGTGGTACAACAATTTAAATATTTTATTTTATTGATAAAATTAATGTTTATAGATAGTCTGTTATTATAGATTTTCTTTTGAAATTCATCTTCCATTTTGTAACACTTCTTATTCTGCTGACCTCATTCTCGATTCGTTTCTTCCGATAGAATGTTTTGTTACTTTGATCGTTACACATCTACCCAAGAGGTTTTTCCATGGAGAAAATCCTCAAACTTTGCATGCCTTGCTCCAAATAGGAAAATATATTTCCTGTTTGGAGGATAATCATCTTAATGAATCAAACCCCATGTGAGTTAATCTATGGATAAGTTATGTTGTGGAAGGAGGTAGAGGTAATCTCAATGTATCTGGAATTTTTCAAACACAAGCGCCGCCTCAAAATTTCCATAAAATTGTTTCGATTTGCTCCTCCTTTTTAACAATTTTAATATTCAGTAATGATCATATCGAACTATAAGATATTCTTGACAAATTGCGATAGACTTGTTATATGTAAATTGATTCGGTCCAACATAGACAGAATCCCCTCTCCCATCTATTTCCTCAGATTTTTTATCATTATCAAGCTAACGATTCTGTCTTAGTTTTTCTTTCGAGTACCCCTTTGCATCTCATATACCAACACGTTTCAAAGCTATAAAGGGGAAATAATGAAATGCCCACAATGCCAATTTGAAAATCCAGAACAAATGAAATTCTGTGGAGAATGTGGAGCAAAGTTAGAAAAGGTTTGTCCAAAGTGTAATTTTGCTAACCCTCCTAAGTTTAAATTCTGTGGTGAATGCGGTCACAACTTAAGCCTGCCTTCGGCTCTCCCTCCTAAAGAACTTTCTTTCAATGAAAAACTGGAAAAAATTCAGCGCTACCTCCCCGAGGGTCTTACTGAGAAGATCCTGACACAAAAGGAAAGAATTGAAGGAGAGCGTAGGCAGGTTACAGTGATGTTTTGTGATATGGAAGGATTCACCACACTTGTCGAAAAGCTTGGTCCAGAGGAGGCTTATTCCATCATGGATGAGGTTTATGAGGTCCTCATCCACAAGGTCCACGACTATGAGGGCACAGTCAACGAGATGACCGGTGACGGAATAATGGCCCTTTTTGGAGCCCCCATTGCATTGGAAGACGCTCCTCAGCGGGCGATCCGGTCGGCTTATGCCATCCACCGGGAGATGACCACGTTCAGCGATAGGCTGCAAAAAGAGCGTGGCGGAACAGCGCCCATCAGGATGCGTATCGGAATTCACACCGGTCCGGTGGTTGTGGGTGCCTTAGGTAATGACCTCAGGGTGGAATTCAAGGCGGTGGGGGATACGGTCAATATAG
>JAOUGB010000626.1 GCA_029857875.1 Desulfobacteraceae bacterium
ACCGGAACCGGAAGTAAAAGAGTTTACACGGCTCAGAACCATTGTGGCGGCTCCGGTCGGCACGCTCTTGTACGCACATGCTTTTTTTGTAACCGGGGGGCCGGATTTCAAGATTTACACCTGGATGTCCTGGCTGGGAAATCTTCCCCTGCGCGTTTTGTTTTTAATCGAGATCATCTTCTTGATCATAAATTTTGGATCTATCGCTGCATATTGCCGGAAATACGGGACCTATTTCCTAAACGAGATTTGTGATGAGGATGAACGATTGCGGCGGAACATCTTGTCTTTTTTCCCGAATACATTAACCATCATGAATGCAATGATGGGCTTGCTGGCACTTCTTTTTGCTTATCAGAATCGTTTTCGTGAGGCCTATCTTTGTTTGATTGGCGCTGCCATTTTCGACAAACTCGACGGAGCCCTGGCACGAAAGCTGGGGCTGACGGAACCCCTTCCTGACCAGGAAAGGACACCTCGGATCAGCTTTGGAGGCATTCTTGACGACATTGCCGATGCCGTCAGTTTCTGTATTGTCCCGGCCTGGATATTTTATTTATCTTACGCAGATACATCTGATCCCGTGATCCAACAACTTCCCATTGGATGGGTTGCATTAATTTATGCACTTATGGGGGTCGCCCGGCTGGTTTACTTTACCTTTGACCGTACCCCTGTTCCCGGATTTTTTAAAGGCATGCCGACGCCGGCAGCAGCATTAATGGTAACAGCCCCATTGATCATGTTCAACCAGGCCGTTGCAGGATCTTCAGAATGGGCTCACCACTGGGGTATTTTCTGTTTCGGCCTAATAATTTTTACAGCGATATTAATGAACTTTTATCCTATTCGCTATCTGCATCTCGGCCGTTTTATGGACAAGCATTTTTGGTTTGGTCGCTTGAATATGATATTGCTGATCATTTCAATATTTACACCCTATTTGGGATATGTAGCGTTGTCGTATATGTTTCTTTATGTTCTTTCACCTCTGGTAACCCGACACATCCTGTTGAAACAAAAATAGACGGGCTGTTGTAAAACTAAAATAATTCGGCGACAAGTCCGCAGATAATAACTTCAGGGTTTCAACACTTCCAAACATCGATTTTCATCAGACTGGAGAACCTATGAAAACCATCGGTACCAAGACCGAAAACCATCAAAATGGAGGTACCCTGGGAACGTTTGCCGGTGTTTTTACGCCCAGTATTTTAACCATTCTAGGCATCATCCTATTTTTGCGACTGGGCTATGTGGTCGGCAGCGCAGGATTTGGACGCGCTTTGATCATTATCACCCTCGCCAATGCCATTTCGGTTCTGACCAGTATATCTTTGTCAGCAATTGCCACCAACATTAAAATCAAGGGGGGCGGCGATTATTACTTGATTTCAAGGACCCTTGGCTCGGAATTCGGAGGTGCCATTGGTTTGGTTCTGTTTTTAGCGCAATCGGTTTCCATCGCTTTTTACTGTATTGGATTCGGTGAAGCCATGACGGTGCTGTTACCGCAAAATATATTTGCCAATCCCAGGATTGTCGCGGTTTTAGCCATGTCCTTTTTGTTCATCTTTGCCTGGCTGGGTGCCGACTGGGCGACCCGTTTCCAGTATGTCGTCATGGTGCTTCTGGCGGGTGCGCTATTGTCTTTTTTTATTGGAGGTATCCCACGCTGGGAGTTTTCGACAATGGTAGAAAACTGGAAACCTCCAGCCGAAAGCCTCGATATATGGGTGTTGTTTGCCATCTTTTTTCCGGCGGTGACGGGTTTTACCCAGGGCGTGAGCATGTCCGGAGATCTGAAAGACCCCGGGAGCAGCTTACCGATGGGAACTTTTATGGCGGTGGGCATCTCGATTATAGTTTATTTTTGTGCTGCCATTTTGTTTGCCGGTGTTCTTCCCAAGGAGATGTTGATCCAAGATTACAACGCAATGAAACGGGTGGCACGTTTTAACTTTCTGATTGATGCCGGAGTAGTGGCCGCCACATTATCATCGGCAATGGCCTCTTTTTTGGGGGCACCGAGAATCTTGCAGTCTCTTGCCAAAGATCGGATATTTCCCATTCTGCTGCCGTTTGCCAAAGGGGACGGCCCTTTAGATAATCCACGGCGTGCGGTGTTGTTGTCGGCAGCCATCGCTCTTGGAACCATTGGTTTAGGGCAACTGAATCTCATCGCTCGTGTCGTCTCCATGTTTTTTCTCATTTCCTATGGTCTGCTCAATTACGCGACATTTTACGAAGCCCGGGCCGCCAGCCCCTCTTTTCGTCCGAAGTTCAAATGGTTTGACCTGCGTCTGAGCCTTTTGGGTTTTCTGGCCTGTCTTCTGGTGATGCTGG
>JAOUGB010000627.1 GCA_029857875.1 Desulfobacteraceae bacterium
CAGAAGGCTTTTCCTCGGTTCCGGAGCTATCTTCTTTTTCGATAACCTGTGAAGCGGGAAGTCTGGGCACCGGCATCCTGTTAAGCGACTTGTCAGTCGATGGGGCAGAAGATACTCCTTCAGATAGGGTTTTACCATAGATTATAATCCTAATTTTTTGGTCCGAACCGTAAATAATCACATTGTTTAGGTTTCTAAGAATTCGTTTCAGCCCTTTATGCAAAGACACCTTTTTTAAAGAGGCGGTAACCAGGTGACTTTGCCATTTATTATCCAAACTAATTTCGTAACCGGTAGCCATGGAGATTTTTACCAACACGTCCCCTAAGGGTTCATCCTTTACAGTCAGGGAAATGAGTTCATCGCCAGCATCAGTTTCGTTGGCGGCCGATGATGAAATCGGTAAAAATAAGGAAAGTGTGGCAAGGAACAAAAGGATAATTAAAGCGATGTGATGGTGGGCAAAAACATTGAAATAGTCTTTCATGTTTACTATCCTGCAAAAATGCCGGAAACCAGCGATAAGGAATATTTTGAAAATTGACATTAAACCTCGGCAATCATTCAAGGCGCCTTTATCCAAAATTTACCATTTAATAAATTTCTGGAAGAATGATAATCTGGATTCAATTCCAAAAATTGAAGGTTTCAAGTCGAGATTAAATTTTGCATTATCTTGCATTATTGCCAGTATTTGGGCTACAGACAATTTAGCAGGCATTGTGATATCTGTAAAGATTTTAGGCTTAAAATTCCGGTCATACATAGCAGGTTGCCACCACAGGGCTTTTGAAGGGCCATAATATAGGCGACGTGATCAGCTTGGACACAGCGACATATCCACGACATATAATGTTTACACTCACTGGATACCGGGATAGTTTAAGGCAGAGATTGGCGAGCTGGACATGCACCCAAGCGCACCCAAAGTAAAAAGTGCCTCTTTAAATTAAGTGGTATTAATATTTTATAAATCTAATCGTGCTTTAACCATAAATAAAATATTAATGGTCTATGGGCAATTATCCCAAAAATTCTTTCAAGCTGATTATCGGTTCCCAGTATTTTTTATACTTTGGCGTCATGGGCGTATTTTTGCCCTATTTCAATTTATATTGCTACCATCTCAAATTCAGCGGGGTCCAAATCGGTGTTCTGTCGGCCATCAGATCCATTGCACTGGTTTTATTTCCGCTTATATGGGGCGGGCTGGCCGATCGGTTTCACATCAGAAGACCCATATATATATTATGCAGCTTCATCAGTACCGCAATATGGGCATTTTATCTCTATACAACCGATTTTTGGGCGATGCTGTTCATCACCGTTTTTTACGGGATATTTTACTCTCCGATCATTTCCTTCCTGGAAACCTTTACCATGGACGTATTGGGCACAAGAAAGAAAAGCTATGGAAGGATAAGGGGATGGGGGTCAATTGCATTTATTATGACGGTTCTTTTGCTAGGCAAGGTTATAGATATTTACTCCATCGAAATAATCCTTATACTCATTTTTTTCGGTTCCCTGGCACAAGCGCTCATTTCCATCAAAATCCCTGACATTCAGATCAAAAAACAAACCTCTTTTTCTTCAAACGCCAAAGTTCTTTTAAAAAGGCGAGTGATTGTTTTTCTGTTCTGTGCCTTTTTAATGCTGGTAAGCCATGGAACATACTACGGTTTTTATTCCATCCATCTTGAAAACCTGGGTTACGGTAAGACATTTATCGGCATTTCATGGGCACTGGCATCCATTGCAGAGATTATCGTGATGATAAAATCTGATGTCATCTTTAAGCGCTTTTCCATAGATAATGTTCTGTTTTTTTCTTTTATGGTGGCGGCATTCAGATGGCTGGCGCTCTTTTTTGCGACGTCTCCTGCGTTCATTCTGTTTTTGCAGATTTTACATGCCGTCACGTACGGCACGTTTCATGTATCCAGCATTCTCTATATTGATTCATTAACGCCAGATGAAGGCAAGACCCTGGGGCAGGCGGTAAATAACGCCGTAACCTATGGGCTTGGATTAATGATCGGGTTTTTCATAAACGGATATCTGTTTGAGACACTGGGAACATTTACACTTTTTATGATCAGTAGTTTCATTGCCTTTGGCGGGGGGTTGCTCTTGAAATGCTCCCAATTTATGGATCGCAGAGCCGCCATAAGGTAGGATTTTTGTACGTGTTCATGGGGTGTGCTCCCCCGCTTCACTCTGCATTTTTTTCCATTCATTGAAAATTTGCAATAATTTTATCCTTTTAAACAAACCCATTTCAAATCCTGGTTCTTCTCCAATTTAGTTGGAGAAGAGGGTCCAAGGACTCAAGGGGTCAAGG
>JAOUGB010000053.1 GCA_029857875.1 Desulfobacteraceae bacterium
TCCTGCGATGATGAAGGTCTCGGGAGATTTCAGAAAAATTGCTCTCATCGTAATTTTGCTGAGGGCAGGTTTTGAACTTCGTCGCGATGCTTTGAACCGGGTGGGACGTGCAGCGGTAACCATGAGTGCGATTCCGGCTGTTTTCGAAATTGTCGGTGTTGTGCTCGTGGCGCCCAAACTGCTCCATATTACCTACCTCGAAGCCACTATTTTGGGTTGCATATTGGGCGCGGTCTCTCCGGCGGTTGTGGTTCCCCTGATGATCGATTTTATGGATCGGGGAAGGGGAGCCAAAAAGGGAATACCCACCCTGGTTCTTGGGGCCTCTTCACTGGACGATGTTTTTGTCATTGTTCTTTTTACCGTGTTCCTTGGAATGTACGGTGGGGAACAGACCCATATTCTATGGAAGCTTTCTGAAATACCCATATCCATTGTTTTGGGGATTATCGTCGGACTCATTCCGGGATATTTTTTGTATCGCCTTTTTACAAAGTACGACTGGCGCCCCCCAAAACGCACCATGATGGTCATGGGTGCCGCCATCTTGCTGACATGGTTCGAATCGGTTTTAGAGGGGCATGTGCCCGTGGCAAGTCTGTTGGGCGTGATGGCCATCGGTTTTATTATTCTTGAAAAATCAGAACCGATTGCGCATCTTATTTCTCAGAAACTCAAAAAACTCTGGATTTTTGCGGAACTTTTGCTTTTTGTTCTGGTTGGGGCTCAGGTCAACATCCATGTGGCGTGGAAAGCCGGGTTTGCCGGGGCAATCGTTATCTTTGTGGGGCTTGTATTCAGAAGTGTCGGCACCTATGTGTCTTTGTTTGGAACGCCTTTTGACTGGAAGGAAAAGCTTTTTTGCGTGGTAGCATATATACCGAA
The DNA here is from genome assembly GCA_029857875.1 of Desulfobacteraceae bacterium. GTDB lineage: Bacteria > Desulfobacterota > Desulfobacteria > Desulfobacterales > UBA11574 > UBA11574. Next base: position 886 of record JAOUGB010000053.1, read on the forward strand.
AGCCACCGTCCAGGCTGCCATTGGTGCGGTTCCCCTTGCCGCCGGTGTGGCCGCCGGTGAGGTAATTCTCGCTGTTGCAGTGCTGTCGATCCTTATCACCGCTCCTCTGGGCGCCATCGGTATTATGATTTTCGGAGAAAAGATTCTGGACTATGGGGAACAATCACCCTATAGATTTAAGGAACTCAGGCAAAAGCTGGCGCTTCCCCATGTGGGTGAACGGGTCAGGAGCAAGGTGTCCGGCACCGTCTGGAAAGTCATCGAGCAAAAAGAAGTGTGGCTGAAGGATGCTGCAAAACCGGGCAGTTCTCAGAACCTACTACCAGCCATTTACCTGCGGTACTGGAAAGAAAGCGAGAATACAGGGGCGGGAAAAGGTAAAACATTGTCGCATCATTACACACAGAAAGATCCGTCCTTTGATGAGCACTGGGAAATTCTGTATGACTGGTAATAAGCGTTGATGTCTACCCTTTTGATATTTAAGCAAAACGAGAAATTTCAGCGGGTCGCTAATGCGTTTTTTTCGGCAAGATTCGCCGTAAACCACCCTATGACGATCTAAAATATAATTGTCATAGACCACATAAAATAGCCTACCAAAAAGATTTCCATATCCCTGTTGTTGCCCCATAGCTAGAACCTATCTCAAAAATAAGATTAGGGTTCAGGGCAAGGCGCGAAACGGAGAAAAAGCGGAGCATACACGTAGTATGTGAGCATTTTGAACCGTTTCGCAACGCTGCCATGGGCACTTAGATTGTTTTTGAGATAGGTTCTAATAAAAAATACCTCGAAGCTTTGCCGCAGATGGTCTTGATCGTCCTTGATATCATATTCCGCAACTTTCTTTTCTCTTATAACATTGTGTACGGTCACCTGTTCATGTCTCAGATCATATAATTTTTTTTTGCTTTTTGTCATTTTTTTAATTGACAACATATACCACCAGGTAGTATTTACGCTTTGTGCTACAAAGTAGCATATATATCAACTGGATGTGTATTGGGCCTGGTTTTTCTATCAAACACAATAACAGTGACGAGTTGACCGATATATGGTTATGCTCGACCTTATTTGGAGACCAACATGATGCATAAAAAAAAATTGACCAATGCTATAATCGATTTGAACCAAAGGGATTTAAAGTTTGCAAAAGAAGTTAAGCGCCGCTCAGGTGTGGATTTCAACGCTTGTCTCCACTGCCATACCTGTGCCGGCGGATGCCAATTCTCTGAAGTTATGGATTACATGCCAAACAGGATCATACGTCTGGTTCAACTCGGTTTAAAACAGGAAGCGCTTACCTGTTCGAGTATCTGGATTTGTGTTAGCTGTAATACATGTTCGATTCAATGCCCGATGGGAATTGACATATCGGCCGTCACTGATGCCATCTGTCAAATAGCTATAGATGAAAAAGCAGATGTGGGCGAACCGGAAATTTTAAAATTTCATGAGGAGGTTTTGAAAACAATTAAACGGTATGGTCGTACCCATAAATTAGAGATTATGCTTCGATATAAGTTTTACACACATGACTGGTTTAGGGATATGGGCGTTGGCTTAAAGATGCTGGCAAAACACAAACTCGATATCCTGCCGTCTCGTGTCAATCACATGATGGATATTAAAAATATTTTCTCACAAAAGAAGGCTGTATGATCATGCATAGAATAAAGTCATTCGATATATCTTATTACCCCGGCTGTTCAATGGCAACCACGGCTCAAGAAAGCAATCTTTCTTTACTCGAAATGTTTAATAAAATCGGATTCAACTTAATTGAATTGGAGGATTGGAACTGTTGCGGCAGTACCTCGGCCCATAGTATCGATTCCGAGCTGGCGCTTGATCTTGCCGTTCGCAACCTATTTTTGGCACCACCGGATCGTCCGCTTCTGGTGGCCTGTCCGAATTGTATCCTGCGGCTGCGTTATGCTCATTTGGTACTAAAAAAGAACGAGCTGAAACGTCGCAAATACGAAAACGAATGGGGCACATCCTATAATACGGACCTCAATATTCTCCATTTCTTTGATCTGCTTGAAAACATCAACTTGTTACATTTTTCCGATAAAGGCATTAAAAAACTTCAAGGGCTTCGGTTTGTATCTTATTATGGCTGTATGTTGTCGCGACCCAACGCTCTTCAATATGAAAAGGACTATTACGGCCTCATGGAAAAAATTCTTCGCTCACTGGGGGGAGAAGCCTTATCATGGCCCTTTAAGTCCCGATGTTGTGGTACTTTTCTTTCCGTGGCAAAGCCGGATATTATCACGCCGATCGTCAACAAAATCATCCAGGGCGCTATGGATGCCGGGGCAGACTGTATTGTAACTGCATGCGCCATGTGTCATCTGAATTTGGAGGTACGCTGCAGCCTGAAAAACCCGGTTCCCACCATACATTTTTCGGAGCTCCTTTCTTTGGCTTTGGGAGACAGCAAATACGAAAGCTGGTTTCCGCGTCACTTGGTGGATCCGAGGCCGATGTTGAAAAGCAAAGGATTGATCCGATAAGCATAGCCCTATTTATTATTGTATTGGTTCATAAGTTTTCAGCAAACTTGAAAATATCTCCTTATCTGTCCGCTTGAGAGTTCTTTTTTTACCCCTCTAAAACGGGAATGACGCTTTGCTTCGCCAAGAATGCTATACCCAAAAAGCCCAAAATGGCTTCGATCGGAATCTCGGCCACTTATTTCTTGCCTTGAAACGTAGTGCTATTTAGAAAAAGACTTCTAACTACCTGATCAGACCAATTACTAAGAAACCTGACTTGCCATCCTTTGATTTTTTATCTATATTCAGATTTAAAGCCGTGATACGATTTTATTCCGTATTAGAAAGAAATAGAGACGCTTCTGTCAGTATATTATTCGCTTTAATTTCAATTGCCTAAAAAGCCTAATCAAGGAGAATGTCATGACGTGCAAAGTGATTCAAACCGACCGGGCGCCGGCTGCCATCGGACCGTATTCCCAGGGGATAACCGTGGCGCCTTTGCTTTTTGTGAGCGGGCAGCTCGGAATACAACCAGAGACCGGCGAGTTGGTCAGTTCTGATTTTAAGCTTCAGGCCAGGCAGGCACTGGAAAATCTTTTGCAGATCGTGTTGGCCGCAGGATATAATTTGAACCATGTTGTTGCCGTGGATGTTTTCGTAACTGATATGAACAATTTTACCGCTTTCAACGCCATTTATGCTGAATATTTTTCAGAGCATCGGCCGGCAAGGGCGGTGGTGGAGGTCAGCCGGCTGCCCAAAGATGCATGTGTTGAGATTAAGTGTATTGCCTGCCATCCTTAACCCGGACAAGCCGGAAAAGTTACAAGTGATCTAAAGTTTTAAGTGAGCTAAAGTTAAGGAATTCTATCAATTATATAAAATCATCGGAGCGAAGCGACACCATAACTTTAGGCACTTTAGCTCACTTTAGGCACTTCAAACTTTTTGACTTCAGCTCATACGGGCTAGTGTCCACATAAAAATATGTCATCATATTTATGAATTAGAGTACTAAGTTGCTACAATCCGGGAACATCAAGTATTTGAGCGTCGTGTCCGGTCGTATCCAAAAATTGTTTAACATTGTCCCTTGAAATAACCAAGGTGCTGGTATTGACAAGGGGATGGAACTGAAAAGCATCCGATTTCCATAGAGCGCTGTCTATGATGAGTTCGACAGCCTTACCGATATCGTTGACAACGGCAAAAAGGGAGACCGAACCGGGATCCACACCCAGGTGTTTCTTCAAACGATCCGGCGAGCCAAAACGTAATCTGCTGCTGTTCAATAAATCCGGCAATGCTTTCAGGTTGACCCGTTTCTCACCTTTTACAATAACCAGAAAATGCCTTGAGCCTTTTGCATCGCGCAAAAAAAGACTTTTTGTTTTTGCTGCCTCGAGGGCGGGAACAAGGCGAATGACATCTTCAACGGTATAAACCGGGGGATGATCATGGCGTTCATATTTGATTTGATGGTCGTCTAAAAATTTATAAATGTCGGTCATGTCACTTTGACTCCTTCTCCTGGGAAATCCAGGTTAAATTGATGGCACTCAATTATAAGTTCAACACATGCCTGTCAAGAATATGTTTTAAGTCGGTCACAAGGGGATAAAATTCCATGGATCACCAACATGATGAGACAATTATAAATGAAGCCATTGATCTTGCTAAGGCCTGGCAAAACCGGGCCAATGAATTGTTAACTTCGGAAGAAAAAGGGATTGCCGACCAGATGAAGCGTCTATTGACACATCCCATGGACAAGGTCATTCTCACCAAAATGATCGATCAAAGCTTCAGGTCCCACAACCCCGGTCGTGTTGCAGATCAGATCAACAGCCTGCTAAGAAAATATGGGGTGCCGGATTTTTTTTCATCCGTGGACAAACTGCTGGTACAAATGTTTCTCGGCTTGGGTCGTTACATTCCCAACATTTCAGTGCCGAAAGTCATTGAAAAAATGCGCCATGACAGCAGCCGCGCCATTATTCCGGGCGAAGCCGACGAGTTGTATGCCCATTTGCAGAAGCGAAAAAAACAGGGCGTTCAGATGAACATCAATCATTTGGGAGAAGCCCTCCTGGGTGAGACAGAAACCCTTAAGCGTCTGAATACATATATCAGCGATTTGAAAGATTCTGAGATTGAATGCATTTCTATAAAAATTTCTACTATCTACTCCCAAATCGAACCATTGGCATTTGAGCATACGGTCCAAATCTTAAAAGAACGGCTTTTTCTGCTATACGCGACTGCCAGAGACAATTTTTATCGTCAAAACAACGGGACAATGGTTCAGAAACTGATAACCCTTGATATGGAAGAATACCGGGATCTGGAAATTACCGTTGCCGCGTTTAAGCAAACCCTGGAGCAGGATGCATTTAAAAATTATACGGCGGGTATTGCATTGCAGGCCTATTTGCCGGATTCATATGCCGTACAGCAATCGCTGACGGCCTGGGCCAAAGCGCGGGTGGCAAATGGTGGCGCTCCCATCAGAATTCGCATCGTCAAAGGCGCCAACATGGAGATGGAAAAACTGGAATCAGCGATGCGCAATTGGCCTTTGGCGCCATATGACAATAAACTCGATGTAGATGCCAATTATAAAAAAATGATCGATTACGGCATGGCGCCGGAAAATATCCATGCCGTTCGTTTGGGTATTGCGTCCCACAATCTGTTTGAGCTGGCGTATGCGTATCGACTGGCTATGCAAAATAACGTTGCCGATTATTTTTCATTTGAAATGCTGGAGGGAATGGCCGATCACATACGCCGGGCCATTCAGGAAATACCCGGCGATATCATGCTTTACGCACCGGTTGCCACGAAAGATCAGTTCATTAATGCTATTGCCTATCTGATCCGGCGACTGGATGAAAATACAGAAGCGGAAAATTTTTTACGGTATTCGTTTAATCTCAAAACAGATTCCAAGGAATGGGAGTTTTTGAAAAAACAATTTGTTGCTTCCTGTGAGCATAAAGATCGGGTACGCCATACGCCGAACCGGACTCAAAACCGGCTTCAAGGTTCGATCCCCGAGAAAATGGGGACGTTTTATGAAAACGAATTCAATAACGAGCCGGATACGGACTGGTCTCTGGCTTCAAATCGTTCATGGGCCGAAGCTATCCAAAAGAAATGGTTTAAACATGAATCAGATAAACCCATTCACATACCTTTGGTAAAGGCAGGGGGCGACATCTTTAAAGACCGGCCGATGAGATCGTGCATGGATCATTCCCGGTTGCCGGAAGAAATCTGTGTGGCGTCCTATGTTGAGGCAGTTGATACAGATGTGGACCATGCTTTGGCTACGGCCAGGGACGATCCGGATGGGTGGCGCTACAAAAACATAGAAAAGCGCCATGAAATCATTAGCCGGGTGGCCGTGGAACTTCGCAAGGCCAGGGGAGATCTTATCGGTGCTGCTGTCGCCGAAACCGGAAAGATTTTTTCGGAAGCCGACGTTGAAGTTTCGGAGGCCGTTGATTTTGCCGAATACTATCCGTTCTCTGCCAGGGCCTTTTCTGATTTGAAAAACGTCCAAACCCGCGGCAAGGGAGTGGGGCTGGTCATTTCCCCATGGAATTTTCCCATTGCCATCCCCTGTGGCGGGATCATAGCATCTCTAGCTGCCGGCAACACGGTGATATTCAAACCATCATCTGCTGCGGTCCTTACGGCGTGGCAGTTGTGTCAATGTTTTTGGAACGGCGGCGTTTCCAAAAATGTTTTGCAGTTCCTTCCTTGTTCCGGTTCGACAACCGGTGCAAAACTTGCCCAACATCCGGATGTGGATTTCATTATTATGACCGGCGGTACGGATACCGGGATGACCCTTTTAAAACAAAGACCTTCTGTTTTTTTGACGGCTGAAACCGGAGGCAAAAACGCAACCATCGTCACTGCCATGGCTGATAGAGCCCAGGCCATCAAACATGTGCTTCAGTCGGCCTTTAGCAACTGCGGTCAAAAATGCAGTGCCACCTCATTGCTGATTTTGGAAAAAGAAGTCTATGAGGATAAAGCCTTCAAACAGCAGTTGATTGATGCTGCCGGCAGTATTGCCGTCGGTTCTTGCTGGAATTTTGAAAACAAAATGGGGCCATTGATTCAACCCCCAAAGGGAGACCTGAAGCGTGCCTTGACCCAACTCGAACCAGGTGAATCCTGGGCGCTTGCACCCAAAAATGTCTACAACAATCCCCACATGTGGACGCCGGGCATAAAATGGGGGGTGCAGCCTGGAAGTTTCACGCACCTTACCGAGTTTTTCGGACCATTGTTAGGGGTGATGTGTGCCGAAGATTTGGGGAATGCCATTGAAATGGTCAACCAGACCGGTTACGGATTGACATCGGGATTGGAGAGTCTTGATCGGCGGGAGCATGATTACTGGAAGAAACGGATCAGAGCGGGAAATCTATACATCAATCGCCAAACCACCGGCGCCATTGTTTTGCGACAGCCTTTTGGCGGTATGGGAAAATCAGCGCTGGGGGGCGGCATCAAGGCCGGGGGACCCAACTACGTCTTTCAATTTATGGATTTTAAGGATGTTGGGTTTCCATCGGCAGGCGCCATTCAAAACGATTATCCCTTGTTGCAGCTGGTTCAGGAATGGAAACTGAAGCACGATTGGGGCTGGCTGGAGGCGTTTAAGACAGATCTTTTAAGGATTATCCGGGCTGTCAAAAGCTATCTGTATCATTGGGAACAGGAATTCTCCCGAGAAAAAGATTACTTTCATCTGCGAGGGCAGGATAATGTGGTTCGCTACCTATCCATTGGGGCAGTCGTCATTCGTATCCATCAGAACGACAGCCTGTTCGATGTACTGGCAAGAATTGCTGCGGCAAAGATTGCCGGGTGCAAGACTTCCGTAAGCCTGCCCATAGCGTTGAACAATACGGTTGCGACGTTTTTGTACAGTAAAAAAGGTCAGCGGTTTTTGGGTGATGTGCCAATCATCCGCCAGTCCGACGAAGATCTGATTGAGATGATACCCGAGATTCATCGTATCCGTTATGCATCGCCGGATCGGGTGCCTGACAAAATATTTCAGGCAGCGGCAGCAACCGGATTTTTTATTTCTCGATCAAAAGTTTCCATGGAAGGGAGGATTGAGCTGTTGCAGTATTTCCAGGAGCAGAGCATCTGTTTCAACTCCCATCGATACGGTAATCTCGGTGAGCGGGCGCTAACATAAGAGGTGAATCACATGCAAGATATTGAGATCACAGCACTTGAAAATTACGGTGACATAAGAGGTGCATTATACAACATTCCCGATAGGGATATGCAATTTCTCGATAAAATTCAAAATATCCATTTTGGGAAAATTCATCCAAATTCAATTCGCGGGAATCATTGTCATCGTCAAAGCAAAGAGATGTTAATCATCGGTTATTTGGATACATGGACGTTGGCCTGGGCAAAAAAAGATTCAGCTGAAGTTTCGAAAAAGGAGTTTACAGGGTCCGGAGCAGTATTGATAAAGGTCAATGAAGGGGTCGTACATTCCGTAAAAAATAATGGCGACAAGGATTTGGAAATCATTGCATTATCAAACAGGATATTTTCCAAAGAAAACCCAGATACATTCTCCAAGATCCTTCTGACGTAGCCAATTCGAATTTCTCATAAAAGAGGCATCAATAAAAAAGAAAAACCATACACATTAATTGCCGGTGGGCTGAGATGATTTGACCGGCATGCTCCCCGCAAGCCCCGTTCTTTAGGACGGGGTCGAGGGGAGCTATATAAAATGAGCTGAGATCCTTACCCGGGCGCGAAGCACTGCCGTAAGGCAGAACCCCCGCTCTTTAGGGCGGGGAGGCTTCACTGTTGTCAAAGATAGCATTTACTTTACAAAACGCTATAAAAAAAGATATCTGTATATTAATTGTTCTTATCAATGGTGTCGATACTGACAAAAAATGTCATGAATTAAGAGATGGATTTTTTTGAGATATTATTACCGTATCTCTTTATAAGTGAAAATAGATACTTGCAAGGTATAAAAGTTTTTTACACTCTCGATTGTTATCGGTTATCTAAATGTATCTGCGACTTTTAGATTTTGGGGAAATCACAATATATCGGATTTTACATAATTTATTAAATCAACACTATTTAATAGAAGTTAAGCTGTTTAGCCGATATTAATCAGAGAATATTACTGCAAGAAGTGTGCATTCCTTCACCATCCTGAAATCTTTTGACTTATGCAAGTCTCATTTTTTTGTTGGTGATGATACAAGCATTGCG
>JAOUGB010000628.1 GCA_029857875.1 Desulfobacteraceae bacterium
GAGCAAAAAAGCAGAAGTTTTCATAAAGACGATTGTTGAAGCAGACCATGAAGGCCTCGATTCTTCGACCTATCATCGAGATGGCATTTTGACCTTGCTTACGAATGTTGAACTCAACAGCGTATTAGATGCGTTTGAACCTGCAAAATATGCGAAACTCGAACTACTTTTAACAGATGCTTTTTTTTCATACGGATTTCATTTGTCAGAAGGGATTGTGGAACCTAATCCAACCGATTTTGATTGGCACATAAAAAAACCGAAAAAAAATCTGTTAAAAATTCTGCAAACGTCATTGCATAATGAGAAACTGGAAGAATTGGTTGATATATTGCAACCGCATCATTCAGGATATTTAAAACTGAAGTCGGCATTATTAAAATATAAAAATATCAAAAATTCGGGCGGCTGGCATAAAGTACCTGTGGGGCCAAAATTGCGCAAAGGTGACATCGGAAAACGTATTGCCGCTTTACGTTCACGGCTAATCATTTCAGGAGATCTTGCAGATTCAAAAAACGATAATGAGGAATATTTTGATGAAGCTCTGGAAAATTCTGTCAAAAAATTCCAAGCCAGGAACGGCCTCAAGATTGACGGAGTTGTAGGATCAAGTACACTTTTAGTGTTAAATATTTCGGTGGAAGATCGTATCGAACAGATAAAATTAAATATGGAACGATGGCGCTGGCTTCCCCAAGACTTGGGAGAGCGCTATATCATGGTCAATACCGCCAATTTTGAACTCGATATCATTGAAAATGGACAGTCAGTAACATCAAGCCGGGCTATTGTAGGGAAAAAGAAGCGCCCCACACCTGCCCTGTCACGAAAAATAACATACATGGAATTGAATCCTTATTGGAATATTCCCCATAAAATTGCCTTAAATGATATATTGCCATGTATCAAAAAAGACCTTAACTATCTGACGGACAAAGGCATCCGGATTTTTGAAAACTGGCAAGATGATGCCAAGGAAATTAACCCTGAATCTATTGACTGGGATACGGTTACAAAAGAGAACTTTGCCTATAAACTGCGCCAGGATCCGGCAAATTTGAATGCCCTTGGACGCATAAAGTTTATTTTTCCTAATGAGTTCAGCATATACTTACATGACACGCCGGCTCTTGAATTATTCAATAAAACCAAACGCACCTTTAGTTCCGGCTGTATTCGCATTGAAAAGCCCATGGAATTGGCTGCTTACCTTCTGACAAACAATTCAAAATGGACTTACGAAAAATTAATTGCTGCGATCAACAGCAAAAAGACCAGAACCATATTATTGTCAGACCCGATGAACATTCATATTCTTTACTGGACAGCCTGGGTTGATAAAGACGGTATTGTCAACTTTAGAGATGATATATACGGGAGGGACCGTCAATTGAATATTGCACTTAACGAAAAAATACATACTCCAGAAGTTAGATATGGAAAAAAATCAGAAACAAAAGTTTTATCATTCCAAACGCTACCCGAATCTAATCCGTCCATTGACGATATAAGTAAAATTGGATCGTGGCTCGTTACTAATTCCATTAGCCGATAACGCCGTTTCAAAACCTTTTATCAATTAAGATTCAGGCAATATACTGCTCAATCCCTTCTTTTAATTTGTCAAGCATCTGGGTGAACCTTGTTTCATCCGGCTCTAAAAGTGTTAGGCGAAATCCCTGCATCTGTGTGTTAAAAGACGTCAGGGGAACCACACAGATTCCTGTTGCAGCCAGAAGATAGTAGACAAACCGCTTGTCCGGCTGAATATTCGGATCGCCGGTAATTTCATTCACCAGTTCACCCACCGCCCCGTTGGAAATGGGAAGCGTCTGAAGCTGATTCAATACACCGTCTTCAAAGGCCACACTCATATAAAATGCACCATTGGTGGGGTTGACGATAACCCCTGGTATACTTTTGAGCCGATTATACGCAATTTGTGAGAATCGTTGATACCGTTGGCGACGCTGTTCCAGATAGTCCTGATACTGTGGGTGACTTATGATATGGGGCAGTGCCTTTTGAGGCAAGGTGGTTGAGCAGACTTCCACCATTTTGGCATTGAGAATGCTCTGGATGTAGGATTTAAACTCCGAATCCCGGTGGGCATTGTACACCTCGATCCAGCCGCAGCGGGATCCGGGCCAGGGGAGTTCCTTTGATATCCCTTTCATCGAGATTCCGGGAACATCTCCGATGACCGCACCTATCGGCTCGGTTTTGTTGCCGTTAAACACAAGGTTCTGGTAAATCTCGTCGGCAATGATAAAGAGGTCAAATTCTCTTGCGATCTCGACAATCTCCTTGATCAAGTTGACCGGATAGACCGCACCG
>JAOUGB010000629.1 GCA_029857875.1 Desulfobacteraceae bacterium
AGCTGTAAACGTTCCACCTTCAGTGGATGATTGGGTCCATAACTATGAGATCCGAATTCTTTACTGAAAACCAGAACTGCTTTTGCATCTTTGCTCATCTCCTCATCCTTTTCCAACGATGGTTTTTAAAAAAATATACCTTTAACATGACCCGTAAGATCCGACATAATTACCATAAGGATTTACATGGTGCAAGATTCGGTTAAAGTTAATGTAACATATTTATATAACATGTATTTTTATAATAAGTTTGACATGTTAGAATTTTCTATGCTATAAAATAAATTAGCCTATCAACAATGCGTACTCTTTTTCAGTTCAACACATTCTAAACTGGACGAATATTATCCCGCACTTGATATTCATAATCGGTTTCCGTTTATAGTAATACCGTTTACACTGCAAAGTTCCTGTTCATCATCGACGAGAAACTGACAACCAATTCCCCCTGTTTTTCGATCTATCAAGAATTGATCGGCTTCAGTTTTTAACGCAAATGTTTTCCAATCCAAACGTTAAACAATGAAAGGATGGTTATGAGAATAGGTTTTCTGAAAATTCCCATATGTTGCCCCAAAGAGCGGTTTTTCACCTCTTTGTGGGCATCTGTTATACGTTGGCAACCGGTATATTTTGACACTTTATACTAATTTGTCTTCCGGCTCCATTGTAATGGCCACGGAATCTGGATCGCATTTTCGCACTTGATCCGCGGTGATTAGGAGAGAAAGGAGGAATCATGTATTTCCAACAAGCAGATCTTTTTTGGGGTATGAGCAGAAATTTTGTGAAGGAAGTTATGAACGTTGCGGAAAAAGAATCTTATCAGAAAGGGCATTTTCTCTTTCATGAGGGAGATCCCGCAACTTATTTTTACATTTTACTTAAAGGACGCATTAAGCTGACCATCGGTGAAATCGGCCAGATGGTTCATACCGTGGATCATGCTGGAGAGGCTTTCGGTTGGTCAAGCCTGATCGATCGGGATGTTTATTCTGCATCGGCTGAATGTAGAGAAGATACGATATTGCAGAAATTCGACAGAAGAACTTTACAAAAGATCCTGGAAGAAGACCCGTCGAACGGGTTCATCTTCTTTAAACGCCTGGCGGGGACAATCGGCTATCGTTTACTCTGTAGTTACAAGATGATCAGCTCTTCATCCATAGCTGATACTTCACCAACCTTAGGTTCCGGGCAGATTGAGCACTCTGAAGCTGCTGCATAATTTTACCCCTTATTGATCATAAATAAAATCAATCAATAAGGGGAAATTGTTAGCTATCTGACTTCCATTTTTTTGGGCTTGAGTATTTCAAATAAACACCCATTATTCACCGATATAACGAAAGGAGGTCATTATGGCAGTCAAAGTCTTAATCAAGAGAAAAATTAAAAACGGCAAGTTGAACGAAGCTTCTAAACTCCTTATCAAAGCACGCTATGGTGCCATGGGTCAGCAGGGTTATATTTCATCGGAGACGTTGACTGACTGCGACGATCCCAATAATGTGGTGGTAATATCCATGTGGCAGAAAATCGAGAATTGGAATCAATGGAAAAGTACTGACTTGAGATCGGAAATTAAGACCGAGTTTGAAGCATTGCTCGATGGACCCACCAAATACGAATACTATAACTTAGGATTGGTGCTTTGATCGGGTCAATTCAAAATAATCCACGCAGCTTGTTGAAGGGATGCGAAAACTCTACATACCGGGGTCAAAGCAAAATTTAATATCCTGCTTCAACAATGCTGCGGGATGCTTGCCTTTCGAACATTTTACCCTATCGTTGCATAAAAAATATGCCAAAAATATATTACAATTAATTATTTCTATATGTTATGCATACCAAAATAGAGATTTTGGAATAAACTCGGCGTGAATTCCAGAAAAAAAACGTTTCGCATGGCGTATTTTTAACCTTTCAGGAAAGCCCATGATACCATAATTCCTTCGTTGCCAAGGGTTCGCGGTAGTTTACTACAGCGTCACCCTTGGACGCCTTGGACTTACGGAATCCTGAGCTTTTGCAACGTTAGGGTTTACATGGTCTTTAAATATTCTCGAATGATCAAAGCTGCACTTGCTCCTTCACCTGCAGCACTTGCCACCTGTTTTGTGCTTTTGTCTCTTACATCGCCTGCAGCAAAAATACCCGGTACACTCGTCTCCAAAATGTAAGGGTCGCGATCCGCATAATTTTTTTGCCGCTTACCCCTGTGCAACAGATTGTGACCGGTCACAATAAAACCCCATGGATCCAGCACGATACCGCTTCCTTCAAGGAAACCGGTATTCGGTGTCAGGCCAACAAAAATAAAGGCCCCGTCCA
>JAOUGB010000054.1 GCA_029857875.1 Desulfobacteraceae bacterium
CTCTGGCGTGATTACACGGTTTTTAAAAAAAATTATCCATGGAGCGATTTAACAAATGAAAACACCCCGACCCCTTGAGTCCTTGGACCCTCTTCTTTAACTAAATTGGAGAAGAACCTAAAAGAATAAGTGACTGACGATGATATGAGAAATGATATGTGAAATATGAAGTTGTTTTCAAAAAAATCGTTAACGGACATTGGGAGGAAAAAGCATGATAAAACGATTTATGTCACGGCTCGGACTGTTTGGCGCCATCTTTTTGATAACTGTAATGGTTCTTTCGGTGTCTGTGAATGCTGCGGATATTACCGCAGACATGATTCATAAATCACCCATGGGAAGCTTTAAAGGAAAGATGTTTCTGAAAGGGGACAATCTCAGACAGGAAATGGACATCAGAGGCGAAAAGCAGATTACGATTTTTAGGAAAGATAAAGGGGTTGTCTGGATTCTTATGCCAGGGCAAATGATGTATATGGAAATGATGGCGGGCAGTCAGAAAAATATGGCACCTGTTGATCCTGATGAACTGGAAAAGATGGGGAAGAAGAAATTTATAGGCAAAGAAAAGGTCAACGGGTATATGTGTTCAAAATATCATTATACGTTCAATGATCCATCCATTGGTGCTGCAACATACTGGATTTCAGAAAAGTTAAATTTCCCCGTTAAAATGGAAATGGATGGACCGTCCGGCCATATGGTTACAGAGTACCGGAACATCCAAGAAAAAACGATGCCTGACTCCCTTTTTAATATCCCCTCCGGGTACCAAAAGATGTCGATGCCAATGATGCCGGGTATGCAAAGGCAGTAAAGACCATGAATAATGGTAACACGTTATTGCTTAAAAACCTTTGAAGCAGGGAGTCGTAGTAGATAATCCCCGCCCCTTAAAAGGCGGGGATTATCTACTTAATAATATCAATGATTGACTTCAACATTTCATCCTGGGTCCTTAATGTTGCAAGATTTGCCTCATAACCCCTTTGCGCGATCATCGTTTGTGGGATCTCTTCTGCCAGATCCACATTGGACATTTCTCTTTCCGTCAATTGACCATCGGTTACATCAACAACAACTGGACCCGGGATGTCCGGTTGTGTGATCTCTACCTCTACATTATTTTTAGGACCTTCAACCAATGTCGCCGTGCTTTTTTTGAATTCTTCGGTTTCCACGTTTGCAATATTGTTGGCAGTAACCCCCATTTTTTGACCAAACGCCTTTATTGCTGAAAGCGTGCTTTGAATTGAAAAAGTCATTGAATTTCCTCCTTATTTATAGCGCTTCTAAAAAAAACAATATAATAAACAGAGGATTTTAATAAGGCGGTATTTTATTGACATAAAAGGCGGGTGGCTCAAATCGGTCAGGCAACCCTGCCGCCATATCCTCTGGAATTTCATTTTAGGATTTAGGCCAGTGGCTTTGCGTCCCACCCTTTCGGATGGTTTGCCTTTATTCAACCTCTTATTATATCGGACACTTTTTGTGAGAACTTTAAAAAAAACTCAAGTTTTGCACCTAAACATTGTTAAAAATATGTTTAACCCATTGGAATGAGTATATATTTACCTCCTTCCAATTTAAATTCTAGGCCGTAAATCTTTATGGTTTCTGTAATGGGGCGGCCGAACAGAAAATCTGTCAAATCAATTTCAAGGCCTGCTTTCTGCACGACCAGCTCTCTAATTTTAATATCATACTCGATAATCTCCAGTATGCCTTTAAGTGCTTCGTCCTTTTTATCTTTGTGCAGGGAATCAATAAAAAATTTGAGCATGTCATATGAACATCGCTCTTGGTGACCCTCAACAAGTTCCCATAATCCTTCAACGGATGAAATAAGATCTTGTCGTGTCAATCGGTTTTTTGCATAAATCCTTTCAATTTCTCTGGTATCCCAGCATTTAAGGACTTTGCACTCCATGGGCCTATGCTCATATATTGTACAATCATTATTTGTTTCGTCAAAAAAAACACAGGTCCATGAACCTTTTTTTCCCTTTAGCTTTAGAATATCTGAAGATGCCGGCAAAAAGCATTCTTTAACATTGTCATAAGAACGTTCACCTTTTCTGATGGTATAGATATACTTTGACGGAATAATTCCTTTATCAATCAAAATCTTGTCTTCAAGGTGAAAAGACGGCCCGCCTTTTTTGCAGCAGGTGCCGCATCGGATGCATTCTTTCATTTTGGTTTCTTGTTTGGTTTTTGAAACGTTTGAGATCATTTTAATCAAGGTAACATTTTATGTTTATTCAAAGAACGATTACTCATCCAGCAGCTTTTCGAAAAAATCGTTCCCCTTGTCGTCTACGATAATAAAGGCTGGAAAATCTTTGACGGTAATCAGAAAGATCGCTTCCATTCCAAGATCGGAATACTCTAACGTTTCGATGTTTGTTATACAATCTTTACCCAGACGTGCCGCAGGCCCGCCGATGGAACCTAGATAGAATCCGCCGAACTTTTTACACGATTGCGTAACTTCTTTTGAACGATTTCCCTTTGCCAGCATGACCATGGAAGCGCCTTGTTCCTGAAAAATGGGAACATAAGGATCCATGCGGCCGGCAGTGGTGGGGCCGAAAGATCCTGAAGGATATCCAGCCGGTGTTTTTGCCGGACCAGCATAATATACCATGTGATTTTTGAAATATTCCGGAAGCCCCTCGCCTTTGTCAAGTCGTTCTTTAAGTTTGGCATGGGCGATGTCCCGGGCCACGACAATTTTTCCCGTCAGCATCAGACGGGTTGCCACCGGATATTGAGCCAATTCGGCCCGAATTTTATTCATGGGCCGGTTTAGATCGATGCAAACAGCTTCTGTATCCGCATCTGAAGGTTCCGGCAGATACCTTGCCGGATCGGTCTCAAGACGTTCCAAATAGATGCCTTGTTTTGTTATTTTTCCTTTGATATTCCGGTCCGCACTGCAACTGACGCCAAGGCCGATGGGACAGGATGCACCGTGTCTTGGAAGCCGAATGACCCGAACATCATGACAGAAATATTTTCCGCCGAACTGGGCACCGATACCGAGTTCTCTGGATATCTCAAGCAGTTCTGTTTCGAGCTTTAAATCCCGGAATGCATGACCCCATGGATTTCCGGAAGTCGGAAGATAATCGAGATATCCTGCCGAGGCCAATTTGACGGTTTTAAGGTTGAGTTCAGCAGATGTTCCGCCTACGACAAATGCAAGATGATAGGGTGGACAGGCAGCTGTCCCCAGGGTTTTCATTTTGGTTTTCATAAACGTAGCCAGCTTTTCCGGGGTTAACGTCGCTTTGGTCTCCTGATAAAGATATGTCTTGTTGGCAGATCCGCCGCCCTTGGCGATGAAAAGGAAATGGTAGGCGTTGCCTTCAACGGCATAAATTTCAATCTGTGCAGGAAGGTTGCACTTAGTATTGACCTCATCATACATGGTCAAAGGTGCATTCTTTGAGTAGCGCAAATTGTTGGTTGTATAGGCATTGAAGATGCCCCTTGAAAGCGCTTCTTCGTCACAAAAACCGGTCCAGATCTGCTGGCCTTTTTTCCCCATTACAATGGCTGTGCCTGTGTCTTGGCACATGGGGAATACACCATCTGCGGAAATGACCGCATTTTTCAGCATTTCAAGGGCCACGTACCGATCGTTATCGGAGCTTTCAGGATCATTGAGAATTTTTGTCAAGAGCGACAGATGTGAAGGTCTCAGCAGATGGGAAACATCCTTAAACGCATGGTCAGCCAGAAGGGTTAATCCTTCCGGGGTGATGGTTAGTATCTCGGTACCCTTAAAAGAATCTAAAGAAACATGGTCACCGGTTAATCGACGATAATCTGTCGTATCATCTTTTAAAGGAAACATATCCTGATATGTGAACTCTACCATTGTTATTCTCCTTTAAATAAAAAAGCCCTCCTAATGAGGAAGGCTTTTTAAAAGTTTGAATGCAGGGGCTTTATAATTATTACACGAAAGCCGGATCACTTTTCCAGGGTCATTTGAATATAATGACAAGGGCACTCTTTTGCACACAAGCCACATCCCTTGCAGAAGTCGTAGTCAAATTCGTAGAATCCGGTGGACTTCGACTTTTTAACGGCGTTGTCAGGGCAATACATATAGCAGTTGCCGCAATCGAAACAGAGCCCACAGCTAAAGCATCGTTCCGCCTCAACAATAATATCATCTCTATCAAAATTTGGATAAATCTCTTTAAAACCCTTGAGTCTCATATGGATCGGCCTGGCTTCCTTGGCAAATCGCTTGACCGGCTGATAGTAATAAGTGTTCAATTCCCTGGAATAGACCACCGGTTGCTGTGACAGTTCGCCTTCTCTATTTCCTTCGATGTAATCTTCAATTGCGGAAGCAGCACGCGTTCCCTGACCAATGGCCAAAGAGACCGTTTCCAGACCTGTCACGGCATCACCACCGGCAAAAATGCCTTCCATACTGGTCATCAAATATTCGTTGGTATAGATCCATTTTTTATCTACGGTCTGAATTTCAATTCCATCATAATCTACGGCCTGGCCTGTGGCCATAATGACGGTGTCCGCGGGAATGAAGGCTTCTGATCCGGAAATGGGAACCGGCCTGGCACGACCACTGGCGTCGGGTTCTCTTAGCTCCATTTGTAGACATAAAAGGCCGGAAACCCGGCCTTCATCCAATACTAATTTAACCGGGTTGGTGTGATACCGAAACATGATGCGTTCTTCCATGGCTTCGTCAATTTCGGCGGTAATCGCAGGCATTTCTATTCGGGTGCGTCGGTAAACAACACTCACATTTGCTCCCAGACGTTTGGCCACGCGGGCACAGTCCATGGCGGTATTGCCGCCGCCGATAACCACAACATCGTTGCCGAGCTCTACCCATTTGCCGGTGTTGACCTGTCTTAAAAACTCCACCCCGGTAAAAACATTTTTCGCATCTTTGCCCGGGACGTCGATCGACACACCTTTTTGGGCACCCAGCCCTAAAAATACTGCATCATATTCATGGCGCAATTGATCCAAGGGAATGTTAACCCCGACCTTGACATTACATTCCAATTCAACGCCCAGACGGAGAATATTGTCAATTTCTTGTTTCAAAATGTAATTCGGCTGCCGGTAGGATGGAATCCCATAACGCATCATACCGCCGGGCTCGCTGTTTGCCTCGAATATCTTCACTTGAAACCCTCTTTTGGCCAGATGAAAGGCGCAGGAGAATCCGGCCGGACCGGAGCCGATGACCGCCACTTTTTCTTTTCTTGCATCGATGAGTTTTTTATGTTGCAGGTTATTCTCCAGAC
Source organism: Desulfobacteraceae bacterium (assembly GCA_029857875.1). Classification (GTDB taxonomy): domain Bacteria; phylum Desulfobacterota; class Desulfobacteria; order Desulfobacterales; family UBA11574; genus UBA11574. Next base: position 5,313 of record JAOUGB010000054.1, read on the forward strand.
CGTAGTCACCCACAGCGCGCTCTGCACAGTTTATTGCCAGAGGTTCGTCAAAATCCCGTCGATTACATCCCTCTTCACAGGGGTGGGGGCAAACTCTGCCGCAGACTGCCGGAAAAGGATTGGTGCGGGTCAAAATATGCCACGCTTGTTCATAATCTTTCTTTTCCGCCAGGACCCTTAAAAAGCCCCGGATGTCATTTCCGGCAGGACAAGCGTTGTTGCAGGGCGGAGTATGCGTGATATTGATGGGCATAAGGGTCCGCCATGAACCTGTTTTATAAGGAACGACTTTGCGTAAATCCAGGACTAATCCTAAAGGCAGCTTTTCCATTATAAGTTAAACCTCTCTATATTTTGGTTGGCGATTTGTTGAATTTCAGCGATGACTTCCTTAGATCCGCCTTTCTTGAACAGATGGCTGAACCGACCCTGCAATTTCAGATACTCTTCCACCGGAACCTTGACCGGGATCTTTCTTACATTGGCAACCTTGCCGTCAATGATTTCATATATTGGAAACAGACCGGAATCTTTCGCCAGCCGGCAGATCTGTACGGTGAGTTCACCGTGATGACCCCAGCCTAAGGGGCAGGGTGCCAGGATGTGAATATATTTGGGCCCTTCAATGGAAAGGGCGGTCTTCACCTTTCGTTGCAAGTCTCTGAAATCATCGACTGTGGCGGTGGCCACATAGGGAATACCGTGATCCGCCGCAATCAAGGGCAGATTTTTTTTCCTTGTTTTGTTTCCCATGGGCGTTGTACTGGTCCTGGCGCCTAAAGGGGTAAAGCTGGAACGCTGAACACCGGTATTCATGTAGGCTTCGTTATCGTAGCATACATAGAGCACATTGTGGCCCCTTTCAAACATACCGCTGATACTTTGAAATCCGATGTCGGCAGTACTGCCGTCACCCCCCTGGGCGATGATATTGACCGGCCCTTTCTTCAAGGCTTTGTAAGCGGCTTCCACGCCGGAAGCCACCGCTGATGCATTTTCAAAAAGGCTGTGCAAAAACGGAATGCGCCAGGACGGATCCGGATAGGGTGAACTGAAAACTTCCAGGCATCCTGTGGCAACGCATGCAATGGTATTTTCACCGGAGGCATCTTGCACCAGACGTGCGGCCAAGGCCTGGCCGCAGCCGCCACATGCGCGGTGCCCGCTGGTAAACAAGTCTTTTTTTTCTACTTTGTTGAGTTCTTCAGCGCTTATGTTCATGATTATAAATCCTTCTCAGATATCAATTCTTTCTTCAGGCCTAAAAATTCCAATTCCACCGGTTCTTTCTCGACCTTTTCCACCATGTATCGCAGGTCGTTCTTCGTAATGTTTCGACCGCCCAATCCTGCAATAAAGCTGCTGATGTTACGATCCTTTTTCTCGGCACGGGGAAACGACCATCGCACATCGCTGGCCAGAATCCCGCCTCTTCCCAGAGAAATCGATTTTTCGACCACAACAATGTTCATTTTGTCTTTTAGCGTATTGTAAATTTCTCTCCGCGGAAACGGACGGTAGGAGCAGATTTGCAAAAGTCCAACCTTCTTTCCCTCTTCTTCAAGTTGATCGATGAGGTCCTTGATCGTGCCGACCAAAGAACCCATTGAGATGACAACTACATCGGCGGCTTTCAATTTATAGGTTTTGATGAAACCGCCGCTGTCTCTGCCGAAGGTTTTTGCAAAATCTCCGCTGACCTTCTTGATGGTTTCTTCGGATTTTTCCATGGCGCGGTGCAGGATATATCGGGTCTCCATATAAAAACGAGGATCTGCAAAAAGACCGATACCTCTGGGCCACCGGGGGTCCACGATATTTGTTGGTCGAAAGGGCGGCAAAAAGCTATCCACTTCTTTTTGGTCCGGGACATCCACCGGTTCGAACGCATGGGTCAAAATAAAACCGTCCATGCAAACCATGACCGGCAAATGGGTCTCTTCCGCTATTTTAAAGGCTTGGATATGCAAATCGGTTGCTTCCTGGTTGTCCTCGGCATGGAGTTGTATCCAGCCGGCATCCCTTAACGCCATGGAATCCTGTTGATCGTTCCAAATGCTCAAGGGGGCGGATATGGCCCTGTTTGCAATGGTAAACACAATGGGAAGGCGCATTCCCGCAATACAGTAAACAACCTCACTCATCAGCAACAAACCCTGGGACGTTGTCGCCGAATAGGCACGGGCACCGGCAGCACTGGCACCCAATACAACCGATGCTGCGGAAAATTCACTTTCCACGTTAACATATTCTGCGTCCAGGTCCCCCCGTCCGACAATGCTGGCCAGTTCTTCCACAATATGCGTTTGTGGGGTAATCGGATAGGCGGAGATAACATTTGGCCGGCACTTGGCTACCGCTTCCGCAACAGCATGAGATCCTTCAATTTGTTTAAGCATGAAACTACCTCTTTTGCATGATTTCGTGAGCCCGTTCAAGGGCGGCCACATTGTTTTCACCAACCCTGCCGGGGAATTTCCCCATAATTGCTTCCTGCACAGCATCCAGACTCACCAGGCCGGTAATGGTACAAAATGCACCAATCATAATTGCATTCGGTATGGGTCTGCCGATGATTTCCAGGGCTATTTCCGTAGCAGGAATGGTTTCCACCTTTGCAGTTGTTTTAAGTTGTAATTCTTCGGGCTTTTTTTCTGAATTGATCAGAATTAAACCATCCGGCTTAAGTCCATCCAACACCGGCACTGATCCAATCAGGTTGGAATCTTGGACGATCAGATAATCCGGGTTTTGCACGTCTTCACGTGTTCGAATTTTCTTGTCATCGATTCTAACAAAAGCCATGACAGGTGCGCCGACCCGTTCAGCTCCAAAAGAAGGGAAGGCCTGTGAAAATTTACCGTCTTTGAATGCCGCAATCGACAAAAGCTCTGCCGCTGCCACATTGCCCTGTCCGCCTCGACCGTGTATTCTGATTTCAATCATTCTACTCACCTTGGTTGTCGCGTGCTTGGGGGTATAATCGAAGCACTAAACTGTCCTATTTCCCTATATCACCGGATAAGATCCGTTTGCAGTTTCCTTTGATTGGCAAAGAGAGCCGGTCCTTTTGGCTCGGATCTATTTTCTATGATATAAATTTATATGCCGCTGCCTGTCAACAAAAAAGGCTCAAAAATAAAACTATAGGTTATGAATTGTCAATATTAATTTTGGAGATTTTGAAATGGCTTCAACATGTTTTCATCACACGAGTTTTTCATAAAAAACCTTGAGTCTGTCTATTCTTTCAGGAAGTACATGTACCCCGATTCCCGGACCTTTGGGAATTTCTATGAAACCATCCGGTTGCAAAACCACCGGCCTGTCAACGATATCTTCCGTAAAATATCGGGTGGTTTCAGAGGTGTCACCTGGAAGAACAAAACCCGGAAGCGTCTGAAGATGGAGGTTAAATGCACGACCGATTCCGGTTTCCAGCATGCCGCCTGACCATGCTTTAATGTTGTTTTCCATACAATACGCCTGAATTTCTTTAGACGCTGTCATACCGCCCACGCGACCCTGTTTAATGTTGATTATCCGGCAGCTACCCATCTCAACCGCGGTTTTTGCATCATTGAGATTTTTGATGGATTCGTCAAGACAGATGGGCGTTTGGATCTGTTTTTGAAGCAATGCGTGAAAATAAATGTCATCATAATTCAACGGCTGTTCGATCATCATGAGATTAAATTCATCAAGCCTTTTTAAAATATGTATATCTTCAAGAGTGTAATCGCTGTTGGCATCAGCCATGAGTCTAATGCTCGGGAACGCTCTTCGAACCTTTTTCAGTATCTCAATATCTCTGCCTTTTTTTATTTTTATCTTGATTCTGTGGTATTTTTTATCACATGCTTTTTGAATGGATTCAAGGAGGTCGTCTATACTTTCTTGGATTCCGATACTGATTCCCGACATGATTTTTTTGGATGTGCCTCCCATGAGTTCAAAAAGGGGAATTTTATATTTTTGGGCCATAATATCAAGAAGGGCATTTTCTACAGCGGCCTTGGCCATGTGATGTCCTCTAATTTGCTCAAAATTTTGGAGAACCTCTTCAATGGTAAAATTGTTCATGGCCGTTAAAATAGCGATTAAAAAGTCTTGTATAATATGAGACGCTGTTGCATTGGTTTCATAGCAGTAGTACGGGTCCGGAGACGTTACACACTCTCCCCATCCGCAAACATCATCTGACACAATTTTTAATAACAAGGCCTCTCTGTGCGTCTGCACAGAAAAGCTTGTCTCAAAAGGTGAGACAAGCGGCAACCTGACAATAAACATTTCCACTGAATCAATTTGCTTTATTTTTTTCACTTATCTTTTTTCCCTTTTTT
>JAOUGB010000630.1 GCA_029857875.1 Desulfobacteraceae bacterium
TCGAGGCCGGCGCCCAATTTATAATTACGCCTCCTGTCTATGATTTAAATCGCTTTTCTGCGGCAATGGATGCGTTTGTAAAGTTAGGGGTGCCGATTATTCCCACGGTTTTTCTCATAAAATCCGTGGGAATCGCCAGATATATCTCAACATACGAACCGGGCGCCCATATTTCAGAGGATGTGATCAAACGTATTCGGAAAGCGTCGGATACGGAAACGGAGTGTCTGCGGATTGCCGGAGAAACCGTTGCAGGTCTGAAAGAAGTTGCCCAGGGTGTGCATATCATCACTCTCGGTTGGGAATACCGGCTTCCTAAAATTCTGGATTATGCAGGAATTTGACGGTTGTTTTTGTTGTTTTACGGGTTCGATCAATAGCGGATTCAAAAGTAAAAATGATTTCAAACAGACAACAAACAATAAGATAAGGGTACACATGCAAGATCAAAATACGTTTAAACAAAATCATACGGTACTTGTCATTGGCGGAGGGGTCGGCGGTATTCGGGCCGCCATGGATCTGGCTGAATCGAATCGGGATGTGGTGTTGATCGATAAGGCATATTCCATCGGCGGACTGATGACCCAACTGGACCGTACGTTTCCCACCAACAATTGCGATTTGTGCACCCTGTCTCCCAATCTGTCGGAAAGCGGCCGTCAGTTGCATATCGAGCTTCTGGCAATGACGCAGGTTGCCGAAGTCCAAGGGGAGGCAGGTGATTTTAAATTAAAATTAATTACGGAACCACGATATATTGACCTGGATAAGTGTACGGCATGCGGTGATTGTTTTAATAAATTTCCGGAATGTGTTCGTTTTACTCCGGGTCTCGATCACCGGGCGCCGACCTGTATGCGGTATCCTCAGGCAATTCCCCATGCCTTTTCCATTGATATAGAAAAATGCAAAGATATTGATGCACTGGTCAAGGTTTGCAAGGCGGGTGCAATCCTCCCGGAAGATACCCAAAAGGTTCGGGAAGTAGAAGCCGGCGCCATTGTCCTTGCGCCGGGCGCCGAGGTGTTCGACCCTGGCAAGTTGGATAGTCTGGGTTATGCAGCAAACCCTGATGTGGTGACCAGCCTGGAGTATGAACGCATATTGTCCGCATCCGGTCCCACCCAGGGAGAGCTCATCCGTCCCTCAGACGGAAAACAACCCCAAAAAATAGCCTGGATTCAATGTGTGGGGTCACGCAGCCTCCACGAAGGCGCTGCTTCGTATTGTTCCAGTGCCTGTTGTATGTTCGCTTTGAAAGAAGCCATCGTAACCAAGGAGCGCTTTCAGGACACCATCGAAACCGCCATTTTTTTTATGGACATGAGAACGTTCGGTAAAGACTATGAATTGTATTTAAATCGGGCCAAAGACGATTACGGTATTCGCCTGGTGAGAAGTCGCCCCCATAGTGTTTTCCATGATCCGGAAACAGGGTCTCTGTCCATCATCTATACTCCCCATGACAGCAATACCAATGCCACCGAAGATTTCGATATGGTGGTACTGTCCACCGGTTTCAAGATTTCCAGTGACGTTCAGAAACTGGCCGGAAAACTGGGGATCGAGTTGAATGAACACCATTTTGCAAAAACAAATGGTTTCAGCCCGGTGGCCACTTCCAAGCCCGGCATTTATGTCTGTGGGATGTTCGAGAGTCCAAAGGATATCCCGGAAACCATGGTTCAAGCCAGTGCAGCGGCATTTTGCGCTTCAAAAGATATTCGTATGATTTCTGAATCTTCGGAAGCCGTGGAAGAATTTCCGCCGGAGCGTGATGTCAGCCGGGAACCCCTTAAAATAGGTGTTTTTGTATGTGACTGCGGGTTAAACATCGGTGGGATCATTGATGCAAAAAAATTGGCTGATTATGCCGGCACACTTTCTAATGTGAAGATATCCGAAATGATCGGATATGGTTGCAGCCGGGATGCTTTGGCACACGTTCAAAACGTTATTGCCGAAGAAAACCTTAACCGGCTAGTGATCGGCGGGTGTTCTCCCAGAACTCACGAAACCAAATTTCAGGACACCCTTCGCAGGGCAGGCCTCAATAAATACCTTGTTGAAATCGCCAACATACGGGATCAGGATACATGGGTTCATTTTGATCGGCCTGACGATGCATCCAATAAGGCACAAGAACTGATTCGTATGGCGGTGACCAGTGTGGCCCTGTCTCGCCCGCTTATGGATAATGTGTTTTCCATGAATAAGGATGTTCTTGTGGTGGGCGGTGGCGTGACCGGAATTAACGCTGCTTTAAGCATGGCGGATATGGGATTTAAGGTATATCTGGCAGAACGGTCCACAGCATTGGGCGGGG
>JAOUGB010000055.1 GCA_029857875.1 Desulfobacteraceae bacterium
ACCGAATCCGCCGAATCCGCCGCCGCCGAAACCACCGCCGCCGCCCCATGAACCTCTTCTTCCACCCATGGAAGATAATAAAAGAAATAGCAAAAATGCTCTTGGGTTTTTAATAAACAGAATTCCCATAATAATGAGAAACACGATGCCGATGATCATGGAAAGAGGACTGCCGGGTTCGCCCTTTCCTGTGGGCGGAGTCCGGTAATTTATCAAGGGCATCCCTTCTATTTTAACGCCGGCATCTGCGGCAACTTTATTTGCCATTGCAAGGGTGGTTGCAAAAATACCGTTTGAGTAATCTCCTTTTCTGAAATAAGGGACCAACAAATCTCGGCCGATGCTGCCGACAAGGCTGTCCGGGAGCACACCTTCGAGTCCATACCCGACCTCGATTCTGTACTTTCGGTCTTTCACGGAAATGAGGAACAGTACGCCGTTATCCTTTCCCTTCTGACCCAGTTTCCATTTATCATGGGCAATTGCTATTGAAAAGTCTTCGATGGATTCGCCTTCGAGACTCAATATGGTCAAAACAACCATTTGCGCGGTTGTTTTTTGTTCAAGTTCCTGAAGATATCCGTTTAATCGGTTTTCTGTAGCATCGTCGACAATGCCGGCCAAATCAACCACATATCTTTGCGGTTTATCCGGAATACCTGCCGACAAAGCAACAGATACAACCAGTAAAAAAATAATAACAGCGGCTATTAATGATTCAGGTTTAGTCCTTAATGCCATCCGTAATATCTCCCAGTTTCTCGATCGCAACATAGTAATCTTTAAAAATAGCGTTAAGCTGTTTAATCATCAATTTTGTTTTTTGTTTTTTTTGCATTAAAACCGTTTTGAATACACTAGTATTAATACCGGTGATTTCTTCGAGAACGGTTAACGCATCGTCGTTTTTTATGGGAGGTTCCTTTCCAAGGATGAGGATAATGCCCCTGAAAAGGGGAATATATCCTGCAATGGTATTGACAAACAGGTCTGTGAGAATTTTGGCATCACCGGAGGAAGAGAGATAGCCCTGCCTGAGGCCGATCAATCTGGCTTTCAGTTCTCTTTCGCACTGTAGCCTGAGATCCGATCTGTCGATCACAAGATTCTGAAAGAGATCTTCTCCAAATATGGTTTCATGAAGCAACCGTATATTCAGAAACTCCATGGGAAATACATCAAGAGAATTCAGTATGTATTCCGGTGTCATAATCAGCGGTGATGCAATTCTTTTTTTACCATAGGTTTTCCCCAGCGGCGCCAGAAGTTCAAGAAATTTTAAATCCATGGCATGAAGAACAAACACGGAATTGACATCTGATTTTACAGGATCGAAATCATCGGTTAATGCACTTCCGGTAATGGTTATGGAATGAATTTGATCTTTATGGTGTTTTAACACTTCATCCTGAAAGGGTTTAAACCTTTCAGCAGCCGCATGGTGTAACGTCGGCTCAGTCATGTAAACCTCCTTGTTTATTGAATGGGCAAAGAAGTGTCCGTAAAAAAGGCCCATTCCACATCAACATTATTTTTAACCACCGATGCAATATGCCCGTTGAAAAAAAAATGTTCTACAACCCAATTATGTTCTCTGTAATTTACAACAAGCTGCCGATCGTCGATGATTCGCTTTATCCGGCATTTTAACAAATCCCGGATACCGGTGCCTGAAGCCTTGAGTACCGATTCTTTGGAGGTCCAGTATCGAAAAAAAAGGGCAATTTTATCGGTATCTGAAAGCCCCCATTCGCTCTCGCGGGCAGTTTTTCTGTAAAGCGCCTCTTTAAAGGGACGAATTTTTTCCAAATCAATGCCGATCCTTTCCCGGGCAATGACTCCAGCGACATATTCGGTCTTGTGTGTTACAGACCAGTAATTTCCATTAAAGGGCAGAGGAACACCATTTTCATTTTTTTTAAGATCACCGAGTTGAATTTGACGCTTTTGTGCGGATATTTCAAGAGCCCTTCTGGCATGTCTGCTAAGAAAGGTAACTTTTTCTCTACCCGTAAGCTGCTGTTTTTGATTTGGAACAGCAAGAATGACCGGACAAATCAAACGCTTTTGCAAGGCATCCAAGATAATAAGACTCCATTTATACTGATATGCTGACTTTGATATCAAAACACAAAAAAGTTACAAGTGCCTAAAGTGAGCTAAAGTGAGCTAAAATTAAGGAATTTTTTGGTCAATTATATATTGATGACAGCGCGTTAGCGCTACCTCAACTTTAGGCACTTTAGATCACTTCAAACTTTAGGCACTTAATAGAAGGCTTCTACTCTTTTCCCTTTGAGCGTTCAGCTTTGAGCTTCAGAGCATTTTCATACACCCTGTTTCTAGAAAGGCCGTATTTTTTGGCAATAATTCTGGAAGCCTCAGATATTTTGCATCCTTTTTTACCCAGTGCTTCAATCAATTCAGCGCGTATGACGTCCTCTGAAACTTCTTTATTTTCTTCACAGCCTTTCACAAGAAGCGTGCATTCACCTTTTACAGCCGGGCGATGGGATAACGTATCTTTAAGTTCGGACAAACGGCCTCTTAAAAATTCTTCGTGCAGTTTGGTCATCTCTCTGCAAAGAACACCATATCTGTCTCCCATGACATCGGCAAGTTCTTCCATAAAAGCCAAAATACGTCCAGGATTTTCATAAAATATAAGGGTTCTTTTTTCATCGGCAAGTTCTTGAAGCTGTTTGAGTCGTTTTGCCTTTTTCTTGGCACAAAACCCGATAAAAATAAAGGAATCGGTGGGCAGCCCGGAAATGCTGAGTGCAGCAATACCAGCAAAAGCGCCGGGGATGGGTATGACCTTTATACCCTTTTCAACGGCACTTTGAAGAAGCATATAGCCTGGGTCCGAAACGGTGGGTGTACCGGCATTGGACACCAGCGCTATGGATGATCCGGATTCTATCCGTTCAATTAATTGCGGTGTTCGCTCTTTTTCATTATGCTCATGGTAAGAAACTAGGTGGCTCTTGATATTGTGGTATTTCAGAAGCTTTCCCGTATGTCGTGTATCCTCTGCAGCGATAAGATCAACCTGGTCAAGGACATTTAGCGCTCTTAGGGTGATATCGTGCATGTTTCCGATAGGAGTGGCCACAACATAAAGTGTTCCCTTACTTGGTGTGTTTTTTGTGCTATCCGTAGGCGAGTTCAAAGGCATTTTTTATGATCTCTATCTGGGAATTCTCTTTTGCTGAACTTAGTGCAACAACATCAAATCTTGCTTTGACATGGGTCTGCTTTGTGGCTTTGAGATAGTAAAGGGCAACCATGGAAATTTTACGTTGTTTTTTGGGCGTTACCGCCCATTTAGGGTTCCCGAATATATGGGTTTTTCTGGCCTTGACTTCAACAAAAACCAGAGTCCCCTTTTCTTTGGCAATAATATCTATTTCTCCAATTTTGTTTCGATAATTCTGCTCCAAAATTTTATATCCGTTTTTTTTAAGATAGCGAACGGCCAAGAACTCACTTTCTTTACCGAATTGCTGCCGGTTATTTAGCATTTTGGCACCTTTATCGTTTTACGAAATGGAACTCAGATACTAAATACTCAAGTTTCTCACTCCAATAGAGCATAGAAACTGAAGTTAATATATAGCCAAAGGGATTACAGGTGTTCCTTAACCCCTCTGAAACTTTTTCTGTGAATCGGACAGCAGCCGAATTTTTGGATCGCTTTTTTATGTGCCTTTGTGGGGTATCCTTTGTGTTTTGAAAATCCAAACTGAGGGTAATCCTGGTGGTATCTCTCCATCAGTCTATCACGGGTCACTTTTGCAATGATTGACGCAGCTGCAATGGAAACACTAAGGGCATCACCCTTAGGTATCGCCTCCTGTGGCAGAGCTGACGAGATCAAAAATGTGCCGTCGATGAGCAGGCAATCCGGCTGGGGGGCAAGATTTTCAACTGCCATAGCCATGGACAGGAGAGCTGCTTGAAGGATGTTGATACGATCTATTTCAAACGGGTCAACAATTCCAATCCCAACGGAAACGGCAAAATCGTATATTTTTTCGTAAAGGTAACAACGTTTTTTGGGAGTTAATTTTTTTGAATCGGATACTCCGGGAATCTGCAAAGAAATCGGAATAATAACCGCCGCAGAAACCACCGGTCCAGCCAGGGGTCCCCGGCCGGCTTCATCAATACCTGCAATTCTTGAAAAGCCTTTTTGAAAAGCTTTTTTTTCGAATAACCACAGGTCTGGTTCCATGAGTTCTAGGCAGATAACAACCTGAATGTATTGTCAATTAGCTGAGGACAGGGAAGTATCACTTGCAAAAAATTAATTATCCATAGAGCGATTTAACAAATAAAAACATCCCGGCCCTCAAATTAACTAGTGCCCATCCAAGATAAGGGAAGACACCATTGAGTGTCCGATTCATAAATGAGAGTTTTTTTCGTTGGGCAAGGCCGCACAAGGGTTTTCGGTGAGGCGTACAATTAGTACTCCGTAGCCGGAAACCCGCGGAGAACGAAGACCAACGGGAAAAAGACCATTTATGGATGGACACTAATTGATACGACGTTCCTTTATTCTTGCCGCTTTGCCCCTTAGCTTGCGCAGATAATAGATTTTTGACCGGCGCACACGTCCGTGAGTAATGACCTCTATTTTTTCAATCACAGGGGAATGCAGTGGGAAAATGCGTTCAACCCCTATGCCGTATGAAACCTTCCGAACGGTAAATGTCGCATGGGCTCCGCCGCCCCGTTTGCTGATCACAACGCCTTGAAAAGCCTGGATACGCTCCTTTTCACCTTCTTTTATCTTTACATGAACTTTAACGGTATCTCCTGTGGCAAAACTAGGCAAATCAAGCCGCATCATCTCTCTTTGTAGCTGATCTAATCTTTCCATATTTATCTCCTAAATAACATATTACATGAACCTTGCACAGACAATCTTGAAATATTAGAAAAAATAAACTATTTTAATTGGTTACATATTGTTCCTGTAACATTTCTCTTTTACCTGGCTGGTACTTTCGGAATACTGCCATTATTACTTCAAGATTGTCTGCCCTCCGGGAGCGCCGATTTCACCGCATCTGCTGTGTTGAAGGGCATTTGCGGTAGTACACTACAGCTGCATGTCCTTCGCCTTGCATATGCGGCGAACTCGACGCTTACAAAATTCATGTTTTAATTCAATCCCAATTGTATTTTATTATCTTTTCCCAAAAACTCTGTCGAGGATGACCGCTGCAGCGGACCTCACAGACAGGTGATTGTAATCTGTATTCCCTAAGACTGGATCAAGAACGTAGTCGGCCTCAGCCATAAAATTTTCTGAAAGCCCCCATCCGGTACCCAGTATTAAGAGATACAAGGACCCATCTTGCAACATCTCATGGAACCGTTTAAAACTTATATTGCGGGGGCTGTGACCGGCGCTGGTTACAACCGTTTTCGGAGAATCTCCGCCATTTTTACGTATATGCTCTATAACCTCATTCAGAGAATTTTTAATGACGATCAGTTTCAGCGCTTCTTTTCGTTTTGGATTATATGTCGCGCCTGTTCCTTCTATCCAATGTGAAACAATCTTTTCAACCAGTTCTTTTTGGTCAGAAAGCGGTGTTACCACATAAAATGACCGTACGCCATATGTCTTTGCTGATCTGGATATATCATGCAGATCAAGGTTCGTTATCGCAGAAGCGATAATTTCGCCATGCTTATTGACCACCGGATAGTGCACCAGGGCCATATAAAGATTGGTTGTGTATGATTTTTTCAATATCAACACACCATTTTTTCAGAATTTCAATCTCCTGTTTGCTCAAGGCTCTGTTCTCCAACAAATCCGGTCTTTTCAGAAACGTCCGGATCAGCGATGTCTCAAGCCGCCAGTTCCCAATTTTTTTGTGGTCTCCCGACAACAGAATTTCGGGGACATCATGTCCTTCAAAGCTTCTGGGTCGAGTATATTGTGCGTATTCTAAAATGCTATCTGAAAACGAATCCTTTTCAGCAGATTCCTTACCACCGAGTATGCCTGGAATCAGTCGGGTTACCGCATCGATAATCACCATGGCAGCCAACTCGCCTCCGGTAAGGACATAATCACCGATGGAAATTTCATCATCGATGAAATCGTGACAAATCCGTTCATCTACACCCTCGTAACGACCGCAGATGAGAATAAGTCCATCCGATGACGACAATTCATGAGCGACACTCGAATCAAAGCGTCGCCCCTGGGGTGTTAGCAGAATCTTCTTTGATAAAGGTGCTTTTTGGGTTGCTGCCCGGATAGCAGCGGCCAGCGGCTCGGGCTTCATGACCATTCCACAACCCCCGCCATATGGCCTGTCATCCGTCACACGATGCTTTCCTTCTGCAAAATTTCTAATATCTATGGCGGATACCCGAATTTTATTTCGGTCTATTGCTCTTCTGATAATTCCGTGTTCCCAAAAAGGATTAAACATTTCCGGAAAAATCGTTAGGACGATGAAATTCATCCTTTTTGCTTTCACAATCCTTCGGGTAAATTCACCCGTATCCTCTTATGCTCGAAATCTATTTCTAACACCACCGATTCAATGGCCGGGATCAGTATTTCAGTGTTATCATCTTTAGTTTTATTTTTGACGATATATACATCGTTGCTGCCAGTGGGTATTATCGATTCAACACGGCCAATGTATTGATTATCGGTTGTAAAAACTGAGAGCCCGATAATGTCTACCCAGTAATAGACGCCTTCTTCGAGTTCAGGAAGAGCGGTCCTTTCGATGAAAAGCTCGGCCCCGATCAGGGTTTCGGCCGTGTTACGGTCCTCAATACCCTTAAATGATAGAAGGATGGATTTGCCGTGAGGTTTGGCCCATTTTATAGCAAAATGTTTTTCAATTTTTCCGGCAAGGATGGCAAGGATCAAACTACCTGGCTTGAAAACGGACACGGATTCAGCGTAAGAATGGACCTTAAGGTTCCCTTTTAGGCCGTGAGTGCCAACGATTTTGCCAACAGGAAGAAACCCATCGTTTTCCACAATACTATTCGATAATTTCAAGAACCGATCGTTTTTTTAATTTGGCAGAAGCAGCGCTTAATATGGTCCGCATGGCCCGTGCCGTTCGACCCTGTTTACCAATCACCTTTCCCAGGTCCTCTTTAGCCACTTTGAGTTCTAATACCGAGGTCTGGTTACCTTCTACCTCTGAAACTTCAACCAGTTCTGGATTGTCCACCAACGCCTGAGCAATATATTTTATCAGCGCTTTCATAGCTCCATCTCCTTTGTTGGCTTATGAGCGTTAGAGGTAAAGATACTATGCAAGTTTAGCAAAAAAACCTTCTTTTTTCAAAAGGCTTTTTACAGTGTCTGTAAGAATTGCGCCTTGATCAATCCAGTACTTAATTCTGTCTTGTTTTAGAACGACCTCAGCCGGATCTAACACCGGATTGTATGTGCCGACATTTTCCAGGAATCTACCATCACGAGGGGATTTACTATCAGCCACAACAATTCGATAAAAGGGTCTTTTTTTTGCGCCGTGCCTGGCCAACCTGATTTTAACTGACATATAACTTTCTCCTTCAAAACGACGGCATACCCGCACCAAACCCGCGAATGCCACCTTTGTTTATCTTTTTAATCATTTTCATAACCTGATTGTAATTCTTAAGCAAATTATTTATATCCTGTACACTGGTTCCGCTTCCTTTGGCAATTCTTTTACGGCGGCTTCCCTTGATTAACATATGCTGACGCCGTTCCTGTGGTGTCATGGAATTTATGATCGCTTCGATCTTAATCAGCTCTTTATCGTCAACTTCCAAGTTTTTGAGTTGCTTCATCTTGTTCATGCCGGGAATCATTTTAATTATTTCCGACATAGAACCCATTTTCCTAACCTGAACCATTTGATCACGAAAATCTTCCAGTGTAAACGCATTTTTTCTTAATTTTTTTTCGAGTTCGGCTGCTTTCTTCTCGTCAACGACAGACTGAGCCTTTTCTATCATGGTAAGAATGTCACCCATTCCAAGAATCCTTGAAGACATCCTGTCAGGGTGAAATGGCTCCAGATCACTCAGTTTTTCACCGACACCACCAAATTTTATGGGTTTGTTGGTTATGGATTTGATAGACAGGGCTGCTCCGCCACGTGCATCACCATCCATCTTTGAGAGGACAACACCACCAATATCAAGGGTATTGTTGAATGACTTGGCGATATTTACAGCATCCTGACCTGTCATGGCGTCGGCCACAAGAAGGATATCAGCGGGTTTTACCGCATCTTTGATGCGGCAAAGCTCATCCATCAACGCTTCATCGATATGCAAACGACCGGCCGTATCAATTAATACGGTATCGCATCCTGTCCGGTGTGCCGTTGTTCTGGCTTCCTGGCAAATTTGTACCGGATCCATTTCCATGCGGGAAGGAAATACCGGAACAGACAATTGCTCACCCAGTTTAGTTAACTGATCAATGGCGGCAGGACGGTAAACATCTGCCGGGACCAGATAAGGCTTTCTTCCTTTTTTTCGCAAAAAAACGGCGAGCTTTCCAGCTGTTGTTGTTTTACCGGATCCCTGTAGACCAACCAGCATTATCGATACAGGCACAGAACCGGAGAGGTTCAAGTCTTCGAGCATGCCCCCCATTAGTTCTGTCAGCTCATCATTGACTATTTTTATAACCTGCTGACCGGGAGTCAGGCTTGACATGACCTCCTGACCGAGTGCACGCTCTTTAATGCCGCTGATAAAACTTTTTACGACCTTAAAGTGCACATCGGCCTCGAGAAGCGCCATCCGGACTTCCCGAAGTCCTTCTTCGATATTTTTTTCCGTTAATTTGCCGTGCCCCTTGAGCTTTTTAAATACGGCATTCAGTTTGTCGCTTAAATTATCAAACATAAAAGTACCAATAAAATCTGAATTTTAAAAACCTTGAATGTAATCGTAAAATAATGCTATGTCAAGATTTAATAGAATCATCGTACGATTTTACTAAACGATATAAGGGATCGGGGAGTTTTTATTGTAAACCTTTATATATCAGCGGAATGGATAATGTTTTTTTTAAAAGCGTGTACTGTCTGAGTGATTTAGGAATCGTTAGAAAGAACAGATGTCTACCGAAACATTTCAACAGTAAGGGAGTGTTTGCGCTAAGTTGAACCCATTGTTTTTATATTGACCGGTTTGCTCACTGAAAGCTCCGTCCTTTAGGACGAGCTGAAGTGAGCTATATCAAATTAACCAAAATCCTTACCGGGAAGCCCGCCCTCTAGGGCGGAAAGGCTTCTAATCTGTTCTTTCTTTAGGATCCTTTAACCACGAGTTTACACAGTTTTAAAAAAAACATTATCCATGAAGCGATTTAACAAATAAAAACACCCCGACCCTTGAACTATATATAATATAATTTTTGATACGTTAAATTAAATTCATATCAACACACCCATGAGCGCTATTTCATTAAAAACAGACATCAAAGAACTCACAAGAGATGAGCTTATTTTATGGCTTAAACACAGGGATATCAAGTCTTATCGTGCCAATCAGATCCTAAAATGGATCTATCTTCGACAGGCAGATACATTTGACGTGAT
This sequence comes from Desulfobacteraceae bacterium, assembly GCA_029857875.1. Lineage (GTDB taxonomy): Bacteria > Desulfobacterota > Desulfobacteria > Desulfobacterales > UBA11574 > UBA11574. The sequence continues at coordinate 9,609 of JAOUGB010000055.1, forward strand.
GACCGATGTTAAAAAGGAGATCAGAAAGCAAC
>JAOUGB010000631.1 GCA_029857875.1 Desulfobacteraceae bacterium
TCTAATACCTAAATTGAACGATTGTCGAGTTTGCCGGAGATGCAAGGCGCAGGGGGCGCTGCTGTAGTAGGCTACCGCAAGCGCCATGCAACACAGCAGATCCGGTAATCCTCCTGAGGCGGATAAAAATCGGCAATCCCGAAGGGTTTCAAATGGTGACAATTTTATGCATAAATACATTCACCTATTTAATGAAACCTATTATCGAATTTACTAATGTATATTTATCTATAATTATTAATTTTTTATATCCCTGTCGCTATTTGAAACGCTCAGTTTAGGTAATAAATAGGAGGTATATATGAAGGTTATCCGAACTGGCTTATTTTCTGTTTTGAGACGGTTCCCTCAGCGAAAGGACACTGCAAAACGGCTTTTTAGAGAAAGCGAGAGCTTTCAGACCATGTGTGAGGATTACCTAAAGTGTTTCAAAGCGCTGGAACATTGGAATCGGTCTAAGATAGATATCGCGCCTTTACGCAGGACAGAATATACAGCCCTTATGCAAGAACTGGAAGAAGAAATTTTCCAAAAATTGAATGAATTCAGATAATAACGGTTTATTTTGCCCATCTTATCTTTAGAAATTTTTTGTAGATTAAGAGATGGAAAAAACATGGAATCATTCATTATTATCTATGTAATTTTTCACAAAGGCACCAATGAAAAACTTCATGAAATACAAGGAGGTAAATATGACACGTAACACATATAGATTTTCAATATCATTACTTTGCGGGTTGCTTTTCTTCCAGATACTCTCTTTCTCCACCAGTGCGGATCAATGGGAATTCCAACTGGCCCCCTATGCCTGGCTGGCGGGCCAAAATGGAACAGTGGCGACGCTGCCGGGTTTGCCCCCGGCCGATATCGATATCGACTTTTACGATGATATTTGGGGGAATATCAATTTAGCAGGCATGCTGGTCGGTGAGGCGCGAAAAGGGCGTTACGGTCTGTTTATGGACATTGTGTACACCGATATCGAAATGGAAGACCCGGCACCTTATGGATTTCTTTATTCTGCGGTAGATTCGCAAACAAAATCCTGGATGGTATCAATTGCCGGATTATACCGCCTGGCAGAACGTCAAAACCAATTTGTGGATGTCATCGCAGGGGTTCGGTATTGGTCCGTCGATTCGGAATTAACCCTAAAAGGCCCCCAATTTCCAATTTTGTCGGAGCGAAGCATATCGAACAAGGAGGATTGGGTTGATCCTTTGATCGGCCTGAAAGGCATGTCAGCACTTGGGAATTCAAAGTTTTTTATCAGTGGTGGCCTTGGCATCGGCGGATTTGGCGCAGGATCCGACTTCTTTTGGGACGCTTCGATCAACCTGGGGTACCAGTGGACCAGGGGATTCTCAACCACTTTGGGTTACCGCTATTTGGATGTGGATTACGAAAAAGATGACTTTCTTTATGATGTTGCACAGGATGGTCCTACGTTGGGCCTGTCCTGGCGGTTTTAATTGAATGTGGTATTCAAAACGCGGATTTCGTGAAGGAGTGCTTTAAATGAAAAAAACAATGCGTTTGATCTCAACTCTCTTAATGTTTCTCGCCGTTTCTGCACTGGTTCTGCCTGTCCAAGCCGAGGACACGCCCGGTATGCAGAAAGGTGGAGACGCCGATCTTGCCCAGGAATTGTCGAATCCGCTGGCCGATCTGATGACGATCCCGATTCAGATGAACTACGACCACGACATCGGTCCTTTGGACGACGGCTGGAAGCTGCAAACGAACATCCAACCGGTGATTCCGTTTAAATTGAATGTGGATTGGAACCTGATTTCACGAACCATCGTACCGGTAATCTATCAAGACGATATCGTTCCGGGTGCAGGATCCCAGTTCGGCCTGGGTGACATCAATTTGAGCCTGTTTTTTTCGCCCAGGAAACCCACTTCCGGCGGTTTGATTTGGGGTATTGGGCCGGTCCTGCTCCTGCCGACGGCGACGGATTCATTGCTTGGCGCCAAAAAGTGGGGGGCGGGACCAGCCGCAGTCGCGCTTACCATGCGCGGGCCGTGGACGGTAGGTCTGCTTGCCAACCACGTCTGGTCCTATGCCGGCGACAGCGATCGCCAGGACATCAGCAATACCTTTTTGCAGCCTTTCGCAGCTTACACATGGCCGAGCGCCTGGACTTTTTCGGTGCAGTCCGAGAGCACTTACAACTGGAAGACGGAGAAGTGGTCTATACCGGTCAACGTCGCCGTTTCCAAGCTGGTCAGATGGGGCAAATTGCCCGTCAGCCTGCAGGCTGGAGTCGGCTACTGGGCGGAATCACCCGAAACAGGCCCTGAAGGTTTTCGCTATCG
>JAOUGB010000633.1 GCA_029857875.1 Desulfobacteraceae bacterium
TGGAATCCAACAATAAAAGATATCGCCCAAAAGGTGTTAGAAAAAGCATTTGATAAGATAGCACTGCTTCCTCTCTATCCACATTACTCAATAACCACCACCGGATCTTCATTTAATGAATGGAAGCGAGTGTATAAAGGAGATGTCGGAAAGTTAACATATATTTATGACTATTTTGATAACCGCCGATATATTAATGCTTTAAATGAAAGGATCGATGAAACGATCTTACGATTTCCTGAAAATGTCCGGGACGATATTCAATTATTGTTCAGTGCTCATGGTCTGCCTGAAAGCTTAGCCGAACAAGGGGATCCATATCCAAAGCAAATAGATAAAACGATTGCGTGTGTGATGAAAGCTCGCAATTTTTCGCATGAATATCATTTGTGCTTTCAAAGCAAGGTCGGCCCTGCCAAATGGCTTAAACCGTCAACCGATGAAATGATTAGAGGGCTGGCTGCAAAAAGAAAAAAACAATTACTCGTTATCCCGATTAGTTTTGTATCCGATCATATTGAAACCTTGTTTGAACTCGACATTGAATACAGGATGATTGCCGATGAAGTTAGCATCGAAAATTATATTGTAATGAAAGGGTTAAACAATTCAAAAACATTTGTTGAAGCGCTTAAAGAGTTGGCCGTTCAAGCGCTTCAAATACAAAGCGTTATAGAACCAGAACCTTCTGGAATAAAGAATCCGGGACTATAGGACCCGGCTTTGATATAACCACTGGAAGAGATTGTTTTACTTATAACCGTATAAGTTAAAAGTGTCTAAAGTGATCTAAAGTGCCTAAAGTTATGGAGTCGCTTCGCTCCGCTGATTTTATATAATTGGCAGCATTCATTAACTTTAGCTCACTTTAAACTTTAGTTCACTTCAAACTCTTCCAGCGATTCTTCAGATAGAGCCATAACTCTCTGATCTGTCCAAGAGGACCAGGTTTATTTTGACAAAAGAAATGGATAAAAATACAATTAACATTACGGTTCTTGGTGCAGGCATATCAGGGCTTGCAACTGCTTTTTGGTTAAATAAGCAGGGATTTGAGATAACGGTTCTTGAGTCAAAAAAAGAGCCCGGCGGATCGATGGTCACCAGGCGTGAAGATGGGTTTCTGATTGATTATGGACCTAACAGCGGATTGGAAACGACACCATTAATCGGACAGATTGTGGAGCATGTAGGTCTTAAAGGCGAAATGATTTATGCTTTGGAGAAAGCTAACAAAAGATATATTTTAAGAAATAATCAACTTCATGCTCTGCCGACCCATCCGGTTGCTTTTTTAAAAACAAAACTGTTTTCACCTAAAGCGAAGTTGCGTCTTTTGGCTGAACCGTTTTCGAGAAAATCTCATGAAGGATATTACCAAAGCATTTCTGAATTTGTAAAAAGACGACTGGGACAGGAATTTCTTGATTACGCAGTAAATCCTTTTGTTGCAGGGATATTTGCAGGAAATCCTGACAATCTAAGCGTTAAATCTGCCTTGCCCAAGTTATATCAATTGGAAGAATTATATGGCGGTTTATTCAAAGGATTTGTTTTAGGTGCAAAAGAGAGGAAAAAACGGGCAGAGCAATCCAAACAAAGCGCAAAAATGTTTTCATTTAAAAAAGGGATGCAAAGTTTTCCCACAGCCATTGCCGCCAAATTAGGCGGTAAAGTCAGATACAATTGCAAGGTTGAAAGCGTCGTAAAATCAGGGCCTAAATTTAAAGTATTATACAGTCATAGCGATAAATCAGAAGAAATTATTGCGGATATTGTACTATCTACAGTTCCGGCATATCATGCCGCGTCTATTTTTGACGATCCGGAAAATAAATTGGTCGACCATTTGAATAACATTTATTATCCCCCTGTAAAAGTGCTGTATTTAGGATTTAGGAAAGAGGTTGTCGGTCAGGTTCTCGACGGATTTGGATTTTTAATTCCAGAAAAAGAGAATAAAACTTTTTTGGGAGCCATATGGAATTCAGCAATATTCCCTTACCGGGCAAAGGACGATATGGCAGCGTTTACACTATTTGTCGGAGGAGCTCGGTCCCCCGAACTGTTTGATAATGGGGATGACAAGCATATCAATAGCGTGATTAAAGAGTTCAAGGAAATAATGAATATTGGTGAAGACCCTGTATTTATCAAAGAAAAAATGTGGCCGAAAGCCATTCCACAATACCGCCTTGGATATATTGAACACGAAAGATACTTTGAACAGTTTGAGTCGAACAACCCCGGTATTTTTTTAAGCGGTAATTACCGGGGAGGAATTTCCGTGGGTGATTGTATAAAAAATTCAGAATTGACG